>JBBIUF010000006.1:0-83548 GCA_037440365.1 Chloroflexota bacterium | reverse complement strand
GCTTCGCGTTGCGCGCGTGGAATCGCCAGGAACACATCGCGGCTCACTGCGCTAATCGTTGGCAGGATCATGATCGAAAGGATCAGCGACGCGGCAAGGCGGCTGGGTCCGAACACGGGACCTTCAAACAGGGGAATAAATGACAAACTCGCGTTAAGGAATTGCGCGGTTGGCTTGACGAGCGCTGGGATGAACACATACAAACCCCATAGACCATACACGACGCTGGGCACGGCGGCAAGCAGTTCGACGAGAAAGCCGAGCGGCTGGCGCAGCCAGGTGGGCGCAAGTTCAGCGAGAAAGATGGCAATGCCCAATCCAATTGGGACGGCGATCAACAGCGCGAGCAGGGCGGTCTGCAGAGTGCCATAAATGAACGGGAGCGCGCCAAATTCTTGCGCGACCGGGTCCCAGTTGGTGTCCGTGAGAAATCGCCAGCCGAATTTTTCGCGGGGCAAGGGCGAGGTCATCCACAGTTGGATGCCGACGGCGATGACGGTGATGCATACGGCAAGACTGGCAAGAATTGTCAGCCCGCGAAAAATGACGTCGCCGTGTTCGAGTCGGCGGACAAGCGCAGAAGTTTGCGCGAGGCGCTTGGTTTGTTGAATGGCAGACATGGATTTTTCCAAACCCTCCCAAACATAAATGGGAACGTGCCAGCGGCACGTTCCCATTATAACACAGCTATGCGTTAGAACGGCTTGCCGTTACAGGTGACTTGGCCGAGGCGGGCGAGAACTTGGGTCTTGACCGCGTCGGGGAGCGGCACGTAGAGCAACTCATTTGCGAACGAGGTGCCATTGCTCAACGCCCATTTGACAAACGATACAACCTTGGCGCCTTTCACGCAATCGGTCTGATCCAGGTAGACCAGCAGGTAGGTGTAGGTCGAGATGGGCCACGAATCTTTGCCTGGCGCGTTCGCAATCGAAAGCGCGAGTTTGTCGCCCATGTCGGTCCCAAAATCTGCCATCGCCGCTTGCACTGATTGCGTTGTCGCCGTTGCATAGGTGCCGGCTTTGTTCTGCACCGAGCCATACGCGAGTTTGTTTTGCAGTGCATACGCCAGCTCGACATAACCCAGCGCGCCATCGTTTTGTCCCACTGTGCCGGCGACGCCTTCATTGCCTTTGCCGCCGAGACCCACGGGCCATTTTACGGATGCCGCCGAGCCGACCTGGGTTTTCCAATCCGGGCTTACTTTAGACAAATAATCCGTGAACGCGAACGTGGTACCGGAACCGTCCGAACGATGCACCACCAGGATGTCTTTTGCGGGCAATTTCAAGTCGGGGTTGGCGGCGGTCAGGACGGGGTCGTTCCATTTCTTGATTTTGCCGAGGAAAATATCGGCGACCGAGGTGTAGGGGAATTTGATGGTCGCGGTGATGACTTTGCCTGCATCGTCGGTGAGGTTATAGGAAGGCACGATCGCGCCAGCAACGGTAGGCACCATTTGGATGCCAGGCGCGGCTTTGAGTTGATCGTCGGTCAGGATGGCATCGCTCGCGCCAAAGTCGACGGTCTTGGCTGTGATTTGAGCAATGCCACCGCCGGAACCAATGGATTGATAGTTGAATTTGGCGGCGGTGTCTACAAACGCATATTCGTAGAACCAGCGCGAGTAGAGCGGGTAGGGAAAGGTTGCGCCCGCGCCGTTAATAGCGACGGAACCAGCTTTGGGCGCGTCGGTGGGTTTAGCGCCAGGCGTAGGCGTGATGACTTTTTCGACGACGACGGTTTGGGGGACGGCGACGGTTTGCGCGATGGTGACGGTTTGCGCGACGGTGACGGTTTGGACGACGGGCGCGCTGGTGGGTTGCGATGCAACCGGGGTTGCGGGCGCGCCACATGCGCTCGCGAGCAGAGCGAGCGCGAGCAATGCGAGTACAACGATGGTACCTTTGAACTTGAACATGGGTGTGTTTCTCCTCCTCAAGAGAATTCTGTTTGGACTAGCTTGATGCGCTTTGCAGTTGGGTGACTGCGAGTGCGCGGAAAGCCATTTCTGCATAGCCTGTTTCATCACGGTAAATTTCGGTAATCAGTTGTTCGACCCGCTGGCAAATTTGATCACGTAGCTCGCGCACCTGGGCAATTGATTTACCAGTCGAGTCTTCCAAGTTCCAAATCTGTGCGGGCGAAAACGCGCGCGGATAAATCCCACTGCCGATCAATACAACCACATCGGCTTGATTTAACATGGTTTGCGTGATCGGTTTGGGTGATTTGCGGCTCAGATCAATTCCGATTTCTTGCATGACTTGGAGCGTGCGTCCGCTGATTTGCTCTGCAGGCAGGGTGCCGCATGACCGCGCCTTGCCCGCTTTGCCCGCGAGATGGTTAAACCACGTTTCGGCAATCTGACTGCGGGTCGCGTTCCGCACATCAATAAAGAGAATCTGTTTCATGGCTTGGATTCCTCCGAACGATGCTCAATCCAAATCTGACGTTGCGTGTACCAGCATTGCGGACAGAAAATTTCGCGCCATACGACTGGATAGGGTTCATGCACCACTGAAGACTTGGGCGTGCGCGCAGGAATCATGGGCCCGCCGCAAACTGGACAATCCGGTGTCAGTAAATCGGGGTTGAGAAAAATCGCGCCGATGCCAATTGCCAATGCCAGTATGACCAGTAACCATTCCATAAATAAAAATCCACCTCAACCTTCAAGATGGATTTTAATCGGCGCGGTTTAAGTTTGTCTCAAGCGAGTGTGATGTCTGCGCAAACTTTTCGTTAAGGGTTCTTAATCCATGCGCCACCCAATTCGGCAAGCGCGCCAGCTACTTGAGTGCGTTGGAGGAGGCGCTCGGTTTTTGCGCGACTGCCGCGCGCGGATTTGCTTGCGCGTTGCGTGTGTTGAACCATTTGAATGCTTCAAACCATGCAATGCTCACAATGCCAGCGGTCAAACAGATGGCAATGTCCAGCGCGTCTAGCGCGGCGAATTGGAACATGTCGCGCAAGAATGGCGCGGTGAGAACTAGCGTCATAAAGACGGTTGCGCCGCCAATCACCCACCACAGCGCGGTATTGGGCGTGCGCAGGGTTTCCACAATCGTGCGTGTCCACGAACGATTGGTCAGAATCAAACCCAGGTTGGCGATAATCAAGGTGGTGAAACAGAGTGCGCGCGCTTCATTCTCGCCCAAGCCGCGGTACAGCGCAAGTGTGAACACGGCGAACACAATCGCCAGCACGCTTGTGCCTTGGAGTAGACTCATCGCCAGCGTCCGGCGTCCGAACAGCGGCTCGTGCGGATCACGCGGCGGCCGATTCATCACATTGGCTTCTGCGCGTTCGGCTTCAAAGATGGTTGAGCAAGCCGGGTCAATGATGAGTTCGAGAAAGACGATGTGCACTGGCATTAGCACCAGTGGCAGATTGAACATCACGGGCAGGAGCGACAGGCCGGCAATCGGGACGTGAATGGCAAAGATGTAGGCGATGGCTTTTTTGATATTATCGAAAATACGCCGCCCTAGCCGCACGGCTTGTTCAATCGACGAAAAATCATCGTCGAGCAAAACGAGTGCGGCGGACTCGCGCGCCACGTCGGTGCCGCGCCCGCCCATCGCGATGCCAATGTGCGCTGATTTCAGCGCGGGCGCATCGTTCACGCCGTCGCCCGTCATGGCCACAATTTCGCCGTTCTCTTTGAGCGCGTTGACGATGCGTAATTTTTGCTCCGGCACCACGCGCGCAAAAATGTTGACGTGCGCGATGCGTCGCCGCAATTCGATTTCGTCCATTGCGTCGAGCTCGGGACCGGTGATCAATTGATCGCTTGGGGTCAAGCCGATTTGCCGCGCGATGTTTTGCGCGGTGCCGGGATAGTCGCCGGTGATCATCACCACGCGAATCCCTGCGCGGTAACATTCCTTGAGCGCATTGGGCACGGTCGGGCGAATGGGGTCGGCGAGCGCGATCAAACCCAGGAACGTAAAATCAAAATCGTGTTGATCGTCGGGCAATGTGGCTTGTGCGAAATCCGCGCGCGCGACGCCCAGCACGCGCAAGCCCTCGTTCGCGAGGGTATTGACGTGCGCCGCGATCGCGTGTTTCGCGGCTTTGGGTAAATGGCATAGATCGATTATGGCTTCGGGCGCGCCTTTTGTAGCGACAAGATATTCACCACCCTGCGGCGCTTGCCATACATGCGACAAGGCGAGTAATTTTTTGGACAGCGGATATTCGTGCCGCAAGACCCAATCGGGGTGCCGAGATTCGGTTTGACCGAGTTGAGTTTTGCCGACCTGGTGAATGGCTTGTTCCATCGGATCGAATGGGTCTTCCTGGCTTGCCAAAATGCTGAATTCGATCAACGCGTGAAATGATTCGGGCGTTTGCCGGTTGGCATTCCGCAGATCAAAAAAATTGCCGCCGGCGAAAATTTTACTCACCGCCATTTTGTTCAAGGTCAGCGTGCCGGTCTTGTCCACACACAGCACGGTTGCCGAGCCCAGGGTTTCAATGGCAGGCACCCGCCGCGTCAAAACATTTTTCTGCGCGATGCGCCATGCGCCGAGGGCGAGAAAAATTGTCATCACTACCGGCAACTCTTCCGGCAAGGTGGCCATGGCAAGCGTGATTCCGGCGAGAAAGCCGTTCAGCCAATTGCCGCGCGTGATGCCGTAGGCGACGATCACGCCAACGCAGAGCGTTGCGCCGATGATTGCGAGATTGCGCACGAGTCGTCCGGTTTCCTTTTGCAAGAGCGTGTCTTCTTCTTCGACGGTTTGTAACGCTTTGCCGATTTTTCCGATTTCGGTATGGATGCCGGTGGCTTGAGCTTGCGCAATGCCGTGACCTTGCACCATGAGCGTGCTGGAATAAACGAATGGCAAATCATCGCCACCCGGTTTACCCATGGCGCAAATTTCTTCCGCGGCGATTTTGCGGACGGGGACGGATTCGCCGGTGAGCAATGATTCGTCGGCGGATACGTTTACGGCGGAAATCAAAACCGCGTCGGCTGGCACGCGATCGCCTTCGCTGATGACCAGTAGATCGCCGCGCACGACTTGGCGCCCGGGGATGCGCTTTTCGATGCCGTCACGGATAACGAGCGCGCGCGGACTGGAGAGATCGCGCAGTGCTTCGAGCGCGCGTTCGGTTTTGCGTTCCTGGTAAAGTGTGATGCCCATAATTACGAACACAAAACTGAGCAAGAGGAGCGCTTCTTGCACATCGCCGAGCAGGAGGTAGATTGTGCCGCAAGCGATGAGCAACAAAAACATGGGCTCGCGCACTATTTGAAACGCAAGGGCAAAGAGACTGCGTTCTTTCACCGAGGGTAATTCATTATAGCCATCGCGTTTCAAGTATTCAGCGGCTTGGGCGTCTGTCAAGCCGCGCAAGTGTTTGATGTCGAGTTCGTTTCCCAAGTGCGCCTCCCAATACTCAAATGTTATTTATCCAAAAACATCAAAAAGGTCGCCAATCTCGAATCGGCGTTTGCGTCATCGGTTGTTGGCATACGGGGTGTTGTTTAGGCAGGGTGCGTGATCTGCGCTTGCTTTTCGTCTGCCGGTTTAGGCGGCCGAATTTGTTTCACTGAGCATTTGCCGGAAGATGGCGGAAAGAGAAAATGTAAAATCATTGTGGCGAGTGCGATGATGATGACGGCGCTAATCAACACAATTGGAATTCCGAATTCAGCCAAATTGGCATCTATGCCCATAGCAACCTCCGAGGCAAGGGCGGTAAATCCAGCCGGTGAGAAAATCGGTTTGGGTCGATCCGTCTATTCCGTCTCTCAAAACGTTGAATTCAACGCCCTTGCTCGTCACACCTAGTCTAGTGGGTTTGGGTAACGGCTTGATGGCAAGCAGATGACAATTTGATGAAGAAAAAAAACAACCCCGTCTATTCAAAGACGGGGTTCGAATGCGGGCAAGGCGAGGGTCAAGGTGCTTCCCTGATCCAGTCCACGGCTTGCCGCCCAAATGCGTCCGCCGTGCGCTTCAACCAAATGTTTGGCAATCGTCAAGCCGATGCCGCTTCCGCCGCCTGTGCGTGAACGGGATTTATCCACGCGATAAAATCGCTCAAAAACGTGCGCTAGGTTTTCCGGCGCAATGCCGATGCCAGTGTCTTGAATCGCGACGTATAATTCATTGCGCGTGTGCCACGCGCGAATCGTAACCGTTCCGTTTGCGGGTGTGTATTGCAAGGCGTTGCCAAGTAGGTTAAGCAGAACCTGGGTCATGCGATTGGCGTCCACGTTCACGCGCGGCAAATTGGGCGACACATCGAAATGGAGTGTAACCTGTTTGTCCTCATACTGAAGCCGCAAGCGTTCAGCAACGACGCCGATCAAGTCTGCCATCGCGGTAGGGCGCACGTCAAGTGAAATTTGTCCGGCTTCGGCGCGCGACAACTCTTCCAGATCGTTGACCAGGCGTTGCATGCGCCGGACTTCGCGTTCCAGACCCAGGAATGTTTCTGACTCGTTGGGAATCACGCCGTCCACTAGTCCTTCGAGGGTGACCTTGAGACTGGAGAGTGGCGTGCGTAGTTCGTGCGCGACATTCCCGATCAATTCCAAGCGGCGGTGCTCGGTGCGGTCGAGCGCCTCTGCCATTTCATTGAATGCTTGCGCGAGCATGCCCAACTCGTCCTGGCTCGGTGGCGCGAGCCGCTCGTGATAATCGCCTGCGGCAATATGCTGGCTGGCGTGCATCATCGCGCGAATCGGTCCGACGATGCGGCGGGTCGTAAAAACGCTTGCGGCGATGGCGGCAAGAATACCAGCGAGCGTTGCCCAGATGAGTTGCGTATGAACAGCCGTCTGGAAATTTGTTTCGAAGGTGGCGCGCAAGGCCGGGTCGGTGGCTTGCAATTGCCCTGGTGCCATATTCCGCGTCAGCGCGGCGGGGGCTTGCAGTTCGGTGGTTGTGTCCAGCACGACGATGCCGATGATTAACACGAGGAGGTACGACAGAAATAATTTCCAGCCCAAGTGTTGGCGCAATGCGGTGAGCAATTTCATTGCGCGGTGTCCTCAAACCGGTAACCCGCGCCACGGGCGGTGACGATCAGTGTTGGGTTGGCTGGATCAACTTCGATTTTTTTGCGGAGGCGACCAATATGCACATCCGCTACGCGATCATCGCCATAATAATCATTGCCCCAAACCAGCTCGATCAGTTGTTCGCGGCTGAGCACGCGCCCGCGATGCCGCGCCAGTGTATGGAGCAACTCAAATTCAAGCGGGGTGAGATCAACCAGTTCATCGTCGATCCATACTTGGCGCGCGCTGGGATCGATCCGCACATGGCGAAAGACCAGCGGCACCGTGTCGGTTGCCGCGCCGCGTTCGCGGCGCAGAATTGCCTTGATCCGCGCGACGAGTTCGCGGGGACTGAATGGTTTGGTGAGATAATCGTCTGCGCCGACGCTCAAGCCCACAATCTTGTCGGTTTCATCTGTTTTTGCCGTCAGCATCAATACATACACATTTGATTCCTGTCGCAATCGGCGCAGAATTTCAAAGCCATCCATCCCTGGCAACATCACATCCAGCACGATCAGATCGGGCGCAAACGCGCGCGCGACGGCAAGCGCGGTGTTGCCATCGCTTGCTGTTTGCACCGTAAATCCTTCCGGATCCAAGTACGCGCGCACGGTTTTGACAATGGTTGGTTCGTCGTCCACAACCAAAATTTTTAGATTGCTCATGGCAAGGTTTTGATTTGATGCGGTTCGCGTGCCGCGAACTGGATCACGCCGCGTTTGCCGTTGACGAGCCAACTGGGGTCTTGGTTGCGCAAACGGTCTGCCTCACCGCGCGCCAAACCGACGATGAGTTCGGCTTTGAGTGTGCGAAGCGCAACGACGGGCGCGGGAAAGTACGCAACTACATCGGCGAATGGTGTGGTCGGCTCCCAGCGGCAATCGCCGATCAGCCGCCGATAGTTGGCGTCGCCTTTGACGATGACGAGCGTGGCGGCGGCGAGGTCGGCGCGGAGATCAGCGGGCAAGGTGTGAAAGAAATTGGAACTGATCCAGAAGGGATGATCGGTCAGCCGCAGGCGTCCATCGTCCAACGCGCGCGCCAGCCGATGCGTGAGCGCTTGCAGAGGCGCGGCGAATGATTGCGAGAGCGCGTCAAATGCTTGATGCACATCGGCGATCATCGTGTCGGAGACAAAGAACGGTTGCGGCTTGAGTCGCAAAACAATGTGAGTGGCAAGTTTGGCGTGTAACAGAAAATCGGCGAGCGCGAGATCGAACAGCAATTCAGTCCCGGCATTGTCGCAGATAAAATCGACACGCCCCGGTTGCGCGCGCATGTGATCCCAGATTTGCGCCGTATCATCCACGAGCAAATTTTCACGCTCGTGTTCCAGCGATGCTGTGTCGCGTTTAATTTCGAGATACGAGAGATCGGTGCGATTGCCCCACAGGCACGCATGGACAAACGCAGGAAATGCGGTTTCGGTTTCAGCTGGCATTTTTTCCAGCGCGGCGGCGAGCGTGCGCGGCGCGCGATCCGGTTTCAATTCGGCGCGTTTGACCGGCGCGAATGGATCGCGTCCGTATGTTGCGCCAGGTTGAAAATAGCGCACAGCTTCCAAGATGCGGCGATAGAAAAAGGTTTCCGCCCAGAACCAGGGCACGTCGAGCCAAGTCTTGCCGAGATGAGCGCGCGCGCTTGCGTTCCACATTGCCGCATCGTCGGTGGCTTGGTGCAAGGGTTGGACTGTGCCGCTGATAATTTCGGCGCGCAGAGATTCGAGCGCGGCGACAATCTCAGGCGCGTAATCCGGGTTGGTCGCGATCACGTCGCTCACGATGCGCGGAATGCGCGTTTGAAACGTGCGTTGTGCGAACGAACCTGGCTCGGACGTGCGCAGGATGGGCGGAAGCGTTTGCATTAACCCTGTTCGACCTCACCGGCAGTGCCATACGCGAGCACTTCGGTAATGCCTTCCATCAATTCGTTGGCATCATAGCGCATTCCGATGATCGCGTTTGCGCCGATCTGTTGCGCGTGTTGAATTAGCAATTCGTACGCCTCCGACCGCGCGTGTTCGCACAGTTCCGTGTAGATTGTAATGTTGCCGCCAAAGATCGCCTGAATGCCGCCCGCGAAATTGCCGAGCGCGCTCCGCGAGCGCACGGTAATGCCGCGCACCACACCCAGGTTTTTCGTAACGCGGTACCCTTCAAATCCGAATGCGGTTGTAACCATTGCGTGATCCATCGTACCCTCCATTTTTTGAAATCCGAATTTTATTTTCGATTACGCATTGATTTTGCGCTGTCCGATCAGCATCACGCCAAACGTGGCGAGGATGGTGCCGCTCAGCGCGATCCAAAATGCAATCGTGTAATGACCCGTGGTGTCGAACAGATAGCCGCCGAGCCAGGGACCGAGCGCGCCGCCTAAACCAAATGCGGTAATGTTGTATCCATTGATCGTGCCAAAATCGGGACCCTCGAACAAGTCGGCGGTGAGCGCGTTGAGCAATGAGGTGCGCGATGAATCGCCCAAGCCAAAGGCGAGCGCAAAGAGCCAGGCGATTGCCGGGTTGGCATTGCCTTCGAGCAATAACAAAATGCCAATGGCGGCGATCACGCAGATCGAGCCGAGTGCAAAAGCCCACACGCGCCCAATGCGATCCGAAACCCAGCCCCACACGACGGTTGCGGGCGCTTGCACTGCGCCGACCGAGCCGAACACCGTTGCGGCGAACAGCGGCGTAAAGCCAACGTCCACCATATGCGCGACGGCGTGAACGACGATCATGCGCGCGGCGGTCAGCGCAAGAAACGTCGCGCCGAGCAACATCCACAAACGCCAATCGCGGAACACGGTGCGCGCGGTGTGCGCCGATGGTTTGTGTTGAGGATCGCGCTTGCGGACGATGGTGTCGCCGTCGGGCAACAAGCCCAGGTCTTGCGGTCGTGTGCGTGCCCAGATCGCATTGATCGGCACGAGCAAGCTGAGTGCAATCGCGCCAAGAACAAAATACGTGTTGCGCCAGCCCGATTGCGCGATCAACTGTTCGACGAGCGGCGAAAAAATAAATGTGCCAATGCCGGTACCGGCAAACGCAATGCCGATTGCCAAGCCGCGTTTACGGATGAACCAGCGTGAGAGGACAATGCCGTGCATGCCGAGCGCAAGCGCGGCAAGTCCGAGCGACGCAATCACACTGTAATACACAATCATTTGCCAGTACGATTGCGTGGTGCCGCTCAAGATCAAGCCGACGCCGAGGATAATGCTTCCACCCGTAAAGACGATGCGCGCCCCAACGCGATCTAGCAAATTGCCGAGGAACGGACCGACGACGGCAAAGAGGAGCAGGCTGATCGAAAAGATGCTCGAGGTGCTGGCGCGATCCCAGCCAAATTCCTGGGTCAGCGGCACGAAAAAAATCGAATAGGTGAAACGGATGCCAAGTGAGACGAGGAGTGTGGCAAAGGCAACCGTGACCACGATCCAACCGTAGTAGAGTTTCATGTTTGGAATGCAATCGGCGGAGGATTGAGCGTTGGGCTTATTGTCCCGTGTCTGCGACAATTCCATTCTTGGCATCATCGCGGCAGTTGCACGCTGGGCGCGTTTCGGTGTTGCGTGTCATGTTGCCTTCATATTCTTGATCCAATGACGTGATCGCCCAGCCAGAAACGATAAACGGCAAAGTCGTTGGATCCATCCATTGACCGTTGTAGAGCCGCGCAAAATGCACGTGGCTGGCTTCGGCAGTGCCGCCTTCGCAGGATGGATGTCCAATGTGATCTCCGGTGTTGACGGATGTGCCAGCTGTCACGCGACCGATGGTTGCCATGTGCATGTACATCAGCGTCCAGCCCTTGCCCTGAAAATCATTGTTGTTCAGCGACTCGATTACGCGACCGTGCTCGGCGCGGATGATTTTGCCAGACGCCGATGCAATCGTCCACAAGCGCGAGGCGATGCAACTGCCCGGCGTGTCGCGCGGCGAAAAGTCTACCGCCGCCCACGCGGCTTGATCGCCCCAGCCGCTATGCGGTCCGCCCGTGTAATACCACATTTCGCCGTCGCCCCACGGCACGCGCAGGGGCGGCTGTTTCAAGTCGGGTGGAATGAGCGGTTCAATCGCAAACTGATTTGGATCGCCGAATAATTTGCGGTAGGTTGCGCTGAATCCATCGTTGCCGATCAGATTTTGCCAGGTGTCCCAGGTGGCTGTGAGCGCAAGCATATTTTGAATGGCGGCGGTGCCAGGATTGATCCCAGGATTCATCCGCGCGCGGGTGCGATCCTTGAAGGTGTATGCGCCGAGGCGGCCCGTCAACTGTCCGTAATAACCTTCGTTCAAATGATTCGCCGCCCAACTTGTTTGCAAAAACAAACCTTGTCGTGAACCATCCACCAAGCCCATCGGATATGTTGTTTGCGCCGGGTTCGCGTTCGTGACCCAGCCGCTTTGTAATTCGATCAGCGCAAGCAAAACACGCGGACCGACGCTAAAGCGTTCCGCGACGAGTTGGACGATTTGCGCGCCGGTCAACATTTCGCCTTCCACTTTTTCGCGGTATAAAGCCAGATAACCATTAGACTGGCTCACGACGGCGGCGACATCGAATTTTTCATATGCGGGGCTGTAAACGGCTTCGCTATCTGGAATCAATTTTGCATTGGGTGCGAGGCGGTTGACCGTCACCGTGATTTTAATTTGCTGTCCGACTTGGAGTGAATTGGGATTGGTGATTCCGTTGAGCTTCATCAAGTCTTCGAGCGCAATGTTGTAGCGTTGCGAGATGCCGCCTAGCGTGTCGCCGTTACGCACGGTATAGCGATCCACAATTGTCATTGAAAACGGCGTGGGGGTTACGGGGATTTGCGTTGCCGTGACAAAAATTTTGGTTGTCGCAGGGGTGGGTGCTGGATCGTTGTTGGATTGCGGCGGGTTGCCACACGCGGCAAGTGTCATGAGGATCATTGCAACAATGGGCGTAAAACGATAGTGCATTCATACTCCCGATTTTTAAGGTGCGGTTATTCTACCGATTTATGCGCCAATGGCAAATGGGCGGCGAATGCAAGACGACTGATTCGGTCAAGGCAGAGTGCGTCGAAAAACGAAATGCGGACCACTCAAAGGCGCCATAAACTCGTCGCCGGTTGCGTAAAAGCCAAGCGACTCGTAGAATGCGCGCGCCGAGGTGCGCCCATGGCACCAAATCAGGTTTCCGTTGTGAGCAAGAATGTGCGCGAGGCACAGGTCGATCAGCGCGCGTCCCACGCCCTGGCGTTGAAATTGCGGAAGCGTTGCCATGCCGCGTAAACGCCACGCGCGCGGATTGGTTTCGTCGAGTGGTGATTCGCGCGAAACAGATGCGATGCCAATCAACTCGCCATTGCAGAATGCGCCCGCGTGCAACGCATCGGGTGCGTCATCGCCGCGATAAACCAATTCGTCGGGGCGTTGCATTGGGCGCAGAACCCGGTGCCGCAAGGCGCGGGTTTCGGCAGCCGAGATCGGATGCAGATCAAATTTATTTTCCATGTTTGATTCCCTTATGGAGCAAGGCGGTGCGTATCGCGCGGGAACATGGTTGCCTCGCGCAAATTTGGCAAGCCGCAGAGTTGCATCACGAACCGTTCGAGACCAATTGCAAAACCACCGTGCGGCGGCATTCCGAATTTCATCGTTTCGAGATAATACGCAAAGGGTTCAACCGGCAGGTTGGCGCGAGCGAGCGCGGCGAGATAATCCTCGTAGCGATGCAAGCGTTGTCCCCCGGTCACCAGTTCAGTCCCGCGAAAGATCAGGTCGAACGAATTGGAATATTTCGGATCGTTTGGATCGGCGTGTGTGTAAAATGGTCGCTTGACCATCGGATAGCCGGTGACGAAGAGAAAATCGGAATTGAATTTTTCGCGCGCCCAAGCGCCCAGCCAACGTTCGTGTTGCGGAGCCAGGTCCGGCTCGTTGCGACAATCGTCGCCGTGGGTTTCATAGATCCATTGTTGCGCGTCGCGGAAATGAATGTGCGGAAAAAGGTTTGTCATTGCGAGGAGCGGTGTTTGCGATGCAGCAATCTCCGCGTTGGAAGTTGGGGATTGCTGCGCTTCGCTCGCAATGACATTCAATTCCGGCAATTTCACGCCAAGCATTTCTATTTCGAATTTATTTTTTTCAGCGAGGGTGTTGATGATGTGCCGAATCACGCCTGACAGCATCGCCATCACCGTGAAATGATTTTCGACAAAGCCAAACTCGGCGTCCAGGCTTACATATTCATTCACGTGGCGCGTTGTGTCATGCGGCTCGGCGCGAAATACGGGACCCACTTCAAACACGCGCTCGAACACGCCGACCATGATCTGTTTATAAAATTGCGGCGATTGTGCGAGATAGGCGCGCGTGCCGAAATAATCCACAGCAAAAACATTTGCACCGCTTTCCGTTGCCGAGGCGACGAGTTTGGGCGATTGAATTTCGGTAAAGCCGGCGGCGCCGAGATATTCGCGGAACGCGGCCATGACGCTGGCTGAAATACGCAAGAGCGCGCGCCGGCGTGGCTGACGCAGTGCGACCGTGGCGTGATCGAGAAACACATCGAGCGATGCGGCAATGACGGGTTTGTTGATCGGAAAAGGGAGTGAGTCATTGACTGGCGTAATCACGCTCACGACAATGTCGTGCAATTCGATGCCGCCCGGCGCTTGTGCTTCTGCCATGACGGAGCCGGTGATCTCGATGATGCTTTCATTTTGCACACCGCGCAGAGGCGCAACGAGGGTTGCGTCTTGCGTCATTGCTTGCGCGGTTCCATAACCATCGCGCACGATCACGAAATTGATTTTGCCAAGCGCGCGGAGTTGATGGAGCCAGCCATGTACTGTGACGCGCTCGCCGATGTGTTCATGCAGTTGGGTGGTGCGAATTTGTCCCATGACAACCTCCAGTGATAGCGGACGCAGATGAACGCGGATGAACGTGAATAGAAAAATATTTTCTGCGCTCGCCGGGGTCCTAGCGAACGGTTACAAAATAAAAATCCTCTCGCCCGTAAAAGGACGAGAGGATTTCTCGTGGTGCCACCTTTTTTCGCGATAGATTTTCTATCGCCTTGCGGCTTGATAACGGGAGCAAACCGTAACGCTCCGGAGTGTCGTTCGGCGAAGTTCAAGGTCGTCGTTTCAGCCAAGGACGACTCTCTAAACTTGAAGATTCGCGTACTCTGTCCATCACCGCGTTGCATCGTTTATAGCACGGGTTGACGCGTTGGTCAAATTGAAATTTGTGCCTGAAATATTCTATTCACGCCAAGCAAACTACAATTCATCAGGTTCGCAACTTTCAGCAATTTCGTCAATAAACTCTGGTTTCATGTATTTGATCAATCCAGCGATTTCCGTTACCTTCTTTTTCAATTGCGAGTAAGGAATAAATTTACATATCTGTGGCAGCGCCGGTTTTAGTCGTGCAAAAGATAGAGGATGCCGCGTCGGCCAGCGTGCTCGACGATTTCGCCGATGGCAGGTACGGGCAAGCCAGCGGCATGCACGATGCATCCGATTTTCGATTCATACTCAACCCAATTTGCCGGACACCAAGTGTGATCCAATTTCAAAACGTGCCCAGCGTCCCACGCAAAAATTTCGGCGGTGCGACCAACGGCAACGGGCATGCCAAGTGGTTGGTGGATCATTTAGCTGGAGCCTGATAGCAGTCGCAACCTGGTTTACGTTTTTGCAAGTTGCGTCCAAGCCAAACAAATAATGCCACGTTCACGGCGATACTCACGATCCACATCCAGCCGCCGGGATCGCCTGCGCCATTGCCGATGCCGATTGGACGAATCCGAATGAGCGGCACATCGCGCGTCGTTTCGAGCAATTGTTCCGCCGAAACGGTGCGCGGATCATAGCCATACGCAAACCCGGCAAAGCCGCCATTGATCAACACTTGGCGCATCAGGCGTAATCGTTCTGCCGCGTCGGTAACGATTTCCGCGCCACCGGCGATGGTCCCGCTCGGCAATATCGCTTCAATGCTGGGGCGCGCGATCACGTTGCGATACCAATCGCTGATCTTGCCAAAGCCGGCAATACAATAGACAAGTCCATTTTCAATGGCATAGTTCACTGGCACGAACCGAGTCTTGCCGGTTTTTCTGCCGATCACTTTCAAGACCATGATGTATCCGCCGAATGGTGTGCCAAGCCATTGTCCCAAGCCCAGCCGAAACATTGGGACCATGAAATAGCGATTGAGATACCAGAACAATTTACGAAGATGGTCTTCCATGTTGCTCCTTGAATGTCAAGCCCAGATTTCACTGCTCAGAAACAAAAGAGCCGCGACGAATCATCATCGCGGCTCCATTCTTCAGAACCCTAATCTTTGTAACACAGCACCGGCTCGCGCGCGGCTTTGACATCATCCAGGCGCGTGATCGGCGCATTGTGCGGCGCATCGTGGAGCAGTTGCGGATCGGTCGCCGCCTCTTCTGCGATCTTGATCAGCGCGTCCGCAAATTCATCGAGACTCGCTTTCGATTGCGTTTCCGTTGGCTCGATCATGATACATTCAGGCACGATCAACGGAAAGTAGATCGTCGGTGGATAGAACCCATAATCTTCGATTCGTTTGGCAATGTCGAGCGTATGCACGCCATACTTTTCGACGAACGGCGTGCCCGTCAACACAAACTCGTGTTTGCATGGACGATTGCCATACGGCGCGCTGTACGTGTCCTTGAGTTTCGCCAGCAAATAATTGGCGTTGAGCACCGCGTTCTCGGCAATTTCGTGCAAATGCTCTTTGCCGAACGAGCGGATGTACACATACGCGCGGACGAGCGCGAGAAAATTGCCATAGAACGCTTTGACGCGCCCGATGGATTTTTTCGGCATGGCAAATGCGTACTGTTTGCCTTTTTTTACAACATTGGGACCCGGCAAAAATTGCGCGAGGTCTTGGCGCACCATCACCGCGCCGGCGCCGGGACCGCCGCCGCCGTGTGGCACACTAAACGTCTTGTGCAAGTTGCTGTGCAATACATCAATGCCGAGATCGCCGGGACGTGCGACGCCGACGATTGCGTTGAGGTTGGCGCCGTCGCCATAAACCAAGCCGCCCGCATCGTGAATGATCTGGCACGCTTCGCGGACGTTCTCTTCAAACAGACCCAGCGTGTTGGGATTGGTGATCATCAAGCCCACGGTGGTCTCGTCGGCGAGCGCGCGCAATTCGTTTAGATCGATATTGCCGCGCGCGTCCGATTTGACTTGGACAACTTGAAAGCCGGACATGGACGAGGTTGCCGGATTTGTGCCGTGCGCCGAATCGGGAACGATGACCTTGATGCGTTTTTTGTCTTTGTGCGCTACGTGGTATGCGCGAATGATCAAGATCCCGGCAAGCTCGCCTTGCGCGCCCGCCGCCGGTTGCAGCGTCGTCGCCGGCAAGCCGGTAATTTCGCCGAGCATCGTTTGCAACTCGAACAGCAACTGCATTGCGCCTTGCACTTGCGAGACATCTTGATACGGATGGATGAGCGAAAACCCGCGCAGTTTGACGGCCTCTTCGTTCATCTTGGGATTGTATTTCATCGTGCAAGAGCCGAGCGGATAGATGCCGAGATCGACGCAGTAATTTTTTTGCGAGAGCCGCGTAAAATGGCGTACGACATCGGGTTCAGAGACTTCGGGTAATTTCAATTCGGCGCGCACATTCTTGGGCAAGTCCGTTAGCGGCACGTCACACGCTGGCAATTCTGCGCCGATGCGACCGGGTGCGCTGATTTCAAAAATTAATGGTTCGGGCTGATTGGCTACGATACTCATTTCAACCTCGCTTCGCTTTCGCTTTTTTGCTCGGCTTGATTTCGCCAAGTGCGTTTGCGAATTGATCAATTTGTTCTTTCGTGTTCATCTCGGTTACCGCGACGAGCATCGCATTACCGAGGTGCGGGTACTCGGTGGCGAGATCGTAACCGCCGATAATTTTTTGCTCGCGCAGGATGGCGTTGATTTCGGCGACGGGGCGCGGACATTCGACGACAAACTCGTTGAAGAATTCTTGCTTGAGGTTGACGCGATAACCAACCAAGTGATTGATCTTGCGCGCGGCGTAATGCGCTTTATGGTAGCACAATTCGGCGACCTGGCGCAAGCCGGTTTTGCCCAACGTCGAAAGATAAACGCACGCGGCCAGCGCGTTCAACGCTTGATTCGAGCAGATATTCGACGAGGCTTTTTCGCGGCGAATGTGTTGCTCGCGCGCTTGGAGCGTCAGCGTAAAACCGCGCCGTCCTTTCGTATCAGTGGTTTGCCCAACCAAGCGACCAGCCATGCGGCGCAGATATTTTTCTTTCGTCGCAAATACGCCAAGGTATGGACCGCCGAACGCAATGGGATTGCCGAGCGCTTGGCCTTCGGCGACCACCACGTCCGCGCCATACGCGGCAGGTGGTTCGTACAGACCGAGCGAGATCGGATACGCGGCGACGATGAACAATGCGCCTGCCACATGCACGCGCTCGGCGGCGGATTTGAGATCGCGCATCTGACCCAGAAAGTCCGGGTTTGCTACAATCACGCACGCGGTCTGGTCGTCGAGATGTTGATCCAGCACTTGTTCGAACGTCTTGCTCGTGTCCTCATCGCCCACAATCTCAATGGCGTGACCGGCAAGATAGGTGCGCATGGTGGCGCGATATTCGGGATGCAACGTGGGACAAACGAGAATTTTGTTACGACTGGGGAATTGGTTGATCGCGAGGATTGCGGCTTCGGCGGCGGCGGTTGCGCCATCATAGTGCGAGGCGTTTGCCGCATCCATACCGGTCAACGCACAAATCATGGATTGATATTCAAAAATTGTTTGCAGTGTGCCTTGACTGATCTCGGCTTGGTAGGGCGTGTAGGCGGTGTAAAACTCGGAGCGAAAGATCAAGTGCGGCACGGTCGCGGGAATAAAGTGATTGTATGCGCCCGCGCCAAGAAAGCACGCATTCTCTACCAGGTTCGCGTCGCGCAAGGCCATTAGGGCAATGTCGCGCGAAAGCTCAAGCTCGGATAGCGCGGCGGGCAGTTTCAGTTTGGGATATTGCGCGTCCGCTGGCACATCCACAAATAAATCCTTGACGGATGGAACGCCAATCGTTTTGAGCATCTCGGCGCGATCGGCGTCGGTATTGGGAATGAATCGATGGCTCATGGTTTCTCCAAAATCAAACACGCCCAATGTGCCAAATCGGCTCAAGATACAACGAGTCGGTTTGGCACATTGGGATGGTTGCTCCTATTGGCTTAGTGGATTTCGCCCGCTTCAATTTTCTTTTGATACGTGGCGACGCTCATCAGTTTATCGAGATCGGCGGGGTTGCCGAGTTTGACTTTGATAAACCAGCCCGCGCCGAAGGCATCCTTGTTCACAAGCGCGGGATCGGCGGCGAGTTTTTCGTTGACGGCGGTAACCGTGCCGCTGATTGGCGCAAACACATCGCTGGCGGCTTTGACGGATTCGACGACGCCAAAGGCTTTGCCTGCTTCCAACACTGCGCCTACCGCGGGTAATTCAATGAACACGACATCGCCGAGTTGATCTTGCGCGTAATCGGACACGCCGATTACGACGAGGTCGCCTTCGAGCTTTGCCCATTCGTGCGATTCGGCATATTTGCGGTCGGCGGCATACGTAATGGCTTGCACGGGCTTGTCAGACATTTTGGATCTCCTTGTTTTAGATTGATGATTTCAGATTCTGCAAGTGACATTGAATTCAAAACCTGAAATCACAAAGCGGAATGAATTTATTTGTTTTTGGCGCGGTTGGCGTAAAACGGTGTTTTGATTACGCGAGCTTTTACGGGCTTGCCGCGCACGCTAATTTCAAACTCGGTGCCGATAGCAGTGAGCATTGGGCTGACGAACGCGAGCCCGATATTTTTGCCGAGTGTTGGCGAGGGCATTCCGGTCGTGACGATGCCAACGGTTGCGCCGTCTTTGGTAATTTCGTAATCCTTGCGTGCGATCCCAGGTTCGATCATTTCAAAGCCGACGAGTTTTTTTGCGACGCCTTCGAGTTTGCGCTTGAGCAGGCAATCGCGGCCGATGAACATTTTGTCCAAGTCGCACGCCCACGAGAGTGCGGCTTCCATCGGTGTGGTATGCGCGTCAATCTCGTGACCGTAGAGCGCCATCTTGGCTTCAAACCGAAGCGAGTCGCGCGCGCCCAAGCCAATTGGCTTGACGCCTTGGGCTTGACCTGCCTCCAAGATTACGTTCCACAGCGCCGGACCCAGCTTGACCGGGACGAACATTTCAAAGCCGTCTTCGCCAGTATAGCCGGTGCGCGCAAGCAGACCGAAGCGTTTTTGGAATTTGAAGGTGCTGGCGCGGTGATACTTGATTTTGGCTAGATTGGTTTTGACGATTTTCTGCAACACGTGTTCGGCTTGCGGTCCCTGGAACGCGAGCATGTACAACTCTTCGGAAATGTCGCGCAGTTCCGCGCGGAATCCGCCGAGGTGCGCGCGCATCCAGGTAAAATCCTTGTCGCGGTTTGAGGCGTTGACGACGACCATGAATTTGGGCGGCGCGCTTGTGGTCTTGCCGGGCAGATGATACACAAACGTATCGTCCACGACGGTGCCATCGGCGTAACACATGAGCGCATAGCCGGCTTCATTCAACGCGAGTTTAGCAATGTCGGCAGTGAGTAAATGTTGCAGATACGGCAAGGCGTCTTTGCCGGTCACTTCAAATTGACCCATGTGATCAATGTCGAACAATCCGGCGGCGTTGCGCACGGTTTGATGTTCGTCGAGAATGCCGCTGTATTGCACCGGCATTTCCCAGCCACCAAACTCGACCATGCGGCCGCCGAGCGCGAGATGGGTTTCGTACAGCGGCGTTCGTTTCAAGGTGTTCATTCGATTGAATCCTCCGCGTCAATCTTGAGTTCACCGGCTTCTTTCGTGTTAAAGACGACACTCACACGATGTCTGCCGGGGGCGAGCGGTTGATCGTCTACCTGAAAGGTCACGACAAGGTTCAGCGGGAATGTACTCGGTGCGGTTGGCGCGATCTCACTGGCACGCACCGGCGCTTGAGCGCCAACGACAAACCAAACGTGCTCAAGGGGAATATCGCGTCCATCAATTTGGAGCGGGCTAACTCCGAGTAATGTCCCTGGGGCAAGCGTGTTGCGCAGTGAGAGTTGGAATCCGGTCGGGGTATTTTTGAAACTGCCTGGCACGTACAATTTCTTGAGGAGAAAACTTGGGATGATGGTTGGCACCCTTGCCTCCAATCTGAAAATTTGCGAAACAGATCCATGCAGAAATAGTATATCCCAAAACGGATTTGGATACAAACTGGACTAGCTAGTATTTTTGGGGCGCACCGAAAATTGCGCGGCGCTTTTGCATTTCGCACAAACCTGTGCTAGAATTGGCTTAACCTACTGATAGGGTGACTGGCATTTTTGAATAGATGCGCAATGGTGATGCTCACTTGACCGGCCGAACAATGTTGTTCGACCGCATTTATATTTCTGTATGGAAAAAATCTCAAAGAGGAGGAGCGCACAATGAGTTTGATCTGGATGGTTCCCGTGTCAGGCGTGCTGGCATTATTGTTTGTCGCCTATCTTGCCTGGGACGTGCTCAAGCGGGACAAGGGCACGCCGGCGATGCAAGAAGTTGCCGCAACGATTTTTGAAGGCGCGGTGGCGTTTATCAAACGCCAGTATTTCACCATCGCGATCCTGGCGATTGTTGCCGCTGTCATTATTGGTGTGCTGGTTTCGATGGAAACTTTCACCGAAACAGCGATCAAGGGTAGCCAATTAGGCATTATGACTGCGGTGGCATTCCTCGTTGGCGCGGCGGCGAGCGCATTGAGTGGGATTATCGGTATGTATGTGGCGGTGCAGTCGAATGTGCGCGTGGCGGGCGCAGCGCGCAAGGGGGTTGAGCCAGCATTGGCGGTCGCGTTACGCGGCGGCGCGGTGAGCGGTTTCCTGGTGGTAGGTCTTTCGCTCATCGGTGTCTTTTTGATGTTCATGCTGTATAACGGTTTCGCCGAACCGCAGAACGCGCCCTTTCTGATCGTCGGCATGGGTTTCGGCGCGAGCTTTGTCGCATTGTTCGCGCAACTCGGCGGTGGTATCTATACCAAAGCCGCCGATGTGGGCTCGGACTTGGTGGGCAAAGTGGAAGCGGGCATTCCCGAAGACGATCCACGCAATGCCGGTGTCATCGCCGACCTGGTTGGCGATAACGTGGGCGATTGCGCGGGACGTGGCGCGGACTTGTTTGAATCCACGGTTGCTGAAAATATCGGCGCGATGATCCTGGGTGTCGCGATTTTCTCGGTGACAAAAAATCCTGATTGGATTTTCTTCCCACTCGTCGTTCGCGCGCTTGGCTTGATCGCGTCAATTGTGGGCGTGTGGGCAACAACTGCGCTTCCGGGTATGAAATTGAACCAGGGCGAATCGCCAATGAACCCGATGTTTCGCGGGTTTGCGCTCACGGTGGTGCTTGCGGCGGCGGCGATGTATTTTGTCGTCACTACCTTGCTCGGCAACATGTTTTTCTTTTATGCGGGTTGCGTTGGTTTGCTCACGAGCGTCGCCTTCTTCCTCATTACCATGTATTACACCGAATCGCGGTGGCGTCCGGTGCAAAGCATTGCCAAATCGTCTCTGCGCGGCTCGGGACCAAACATTATCACGGGTCTCGCCGTTGGTTTGGAAAATACGGCGGCTCCTGCGATTGCAGTTGGCATTGCGTTGATCGCGTCGTACTATCTTGGCTCGCAAGCCGCCGCCGCGCTCAAAGTTGATCTGTATGTTGCGGGGGTGTTCGGCACGGCCGTGGCGACGATGGGGATGTTGATGCCCGCCGCGTTTATCTTGGCGATGGATACGTTTGGTCCGATCGTGGACAATGCCGGTGGTATTGTCGAAATGTCTGGCGCGCCGGAAGAAATTCGCAAAGGCACGGATGCGCTGGATGCGGCGGGCAACACGACCAAAGCCTTGACGAAAGGGTACGCCATTGGTTCGGCGGCGCTCGCGGCGTTCTTGCTCTTTAGCGCGTATCTCGACAAAGTGGCGGCAGTGAAAATAGCGATTGCCAAAGTTGCCGCGGGTTCTGCGGACGCATTAAAAATTTGGAACGACGCGCACGTCGTGAACCTGGGTAAGGTGGATGTCTTTGTCGGCGCACTGCTCGGCGCGGCGTTGATCTTTCTCTTCTCGTCGTTTGCTATGCGCGCGGTCAGCGAAGTGGCGGAAAAGATCGTGGATGAAGTGCGCCGCCAGTTCCGCGAAATTCCTGGGATCATGGAAAGAAAGAACAAGCCGGATTATGCGCGCGCCGTTGATATTACCGCGCAAGGCGCGCAACGCGCTATGATCGCTCCGGGTTTGCTCGCGGTTGGCGTGCCGATTATCGTCGGTATCATTTTGAAATCAGAAGCCGAAGCCGCGTTGTTGATGGTTGGCACAATTGCCGGGATTTTGCTCGCCACGGTGATGAATAACGGCGGCGGCGCGTGGGACAATGCGAAAAAATACATCGAGTCCGGCGAGTTCCATGACGAAAAGGGCAAGGTTCACAAAAAGGGTAGCGACGCGCACAAAGCGGCGGTCGTGGGCGACACGGTCGGCGATCCGTTCAAGGACACCGCTGGACCATCGCTTCACGTCTTGATCAAATTGCTAGCGACGATTACGTTAGTGTTGGCACCGCTCTTCATCTAGCCATTGCACGGATCGGAATGACGCAGAAAAAAATGACGGGCGCGGAGAAATTTTCGCCCGTCATTTTTTTTATCGAGGGATTTTGTTTTATGCGTTTTCGCGCGCAACGGCAATAGCGTGATCAAGACTCCACGTTTGCCCTTGCGCGTAGGCGGCTTGGAATATTTCCGCGTTCAATGTGATGCGGGCAAGGATCCATGCCTGATCCGTTTCAACTTGCCGCGTCGTTTCGACGGGCGTGCCGGGCGCTTGGAGCAAAGCATTTGCCGCGCCGATCAATTGGGCGGCGCGTTCGGGTTGCCGTTGCGCGATCACGCCAGCGATGCCATACAAGCCATCGGCAATTGCTCGCCGCCGGTTCAAGTCTTTGAACAGTGCCAAACTCTCGTTAAAAAATTGATGCGCTTGGGTCAACTGGTTCTCGTGCAAAGCCACATAGCCCAAGTGATCAAGCTGTTGCGCGATCTCAAAGGGATCGGCGAGTTTGCGCCACAGTGCCAAGCTCGCCATAAAATATGCCTGCGCTTCGGCGTATTGCTTGCGCGCGTACTCGATCGCGCCGAGAAAACTCTGCACGTGAGCGGTCTTGCGCCGGTCACCGAATTGGCGATAGAGGTTCAAACTGGTAAGCAAATGCGTGCGCGCGTCCCACAGCTTGCCTTGTTTCAAATTCACAAGACCCAGGTTCAAGAGTGCGTTGGCGGTTTCCCAGGAATCGCCAGTGGCTTGAAAATATCCCCAGCCATCATGGTAGCGGAGCGCGGCTTGAGCATAGTCGCGCCGCGCTTGCGCCAGTGCGCCTAGTCCGCACAGCGCGTAAGCAATTGCAAGTTGATTATCCTGTGCGCGCGCGATATCCAAACTGGCAGTCAGCCATTCCGCGGCGGCGGCATAATCGGTTTGCACAATGGCGAGATAGCCCGCGCCAATCATTACGTCAACGCGTGCTGGCGCATCCGCCAGCGTGTGCGGTAACGCCAAAATTTTGGTCAGGCGCGCATAGCCATCTTTGCGATAGCCGCGTCCATCCCAGAATTGCCAGAGCGCGCCACCAAAACGGATTGCCAGGTTGGCTTCCTGCGGCCGCTCCATCGTCCAATCGAGTGCGGCGAGCAAGTTGGCGTATTCTGCTTCCAAGCGCTGACGCCAGATGCCTTGGTCAACACGATGAAGATGCAGTTGGGCTTGGTGTGCCAGGTTCAAATAGCCATTGCGATAATTTCGGCGTGTGATTTCTTCTGTGCCGGATGCGCGCAATTGGGCTAGCGCAAATTCGCGGATCGGCTCAGGCAAATGATAGCGCAATTCACCGCCGTTTGTTGGGCTAGTCTTTACTAGCGCATGATGCGCCAACTGCGTTAATTGCGACATCACATCCAGCGTGCCAGCGCCGGAGAATGCTTCGAGGTCAGCAAATGTGCAACTGCCGATAAAGACAGACAATCGCGCGAACAGCGTTTGCTGTGGCACGGTGAGCCGGTGATAGCTCCACTCTATCACGGCGCGCATGGTTTGTTCCTGGGTTTGTGCTGTCGGCAATTGATCGAGTTGTGCGGCGACTGGGTCGAGGGTCAAACCAGGGACACGCGCCGCGACGAGTTCAATCGCGAGCGGGATGCCGTCAATGCGCCGGCAAATTTGGGCGAGCAAGGTAGCGTGCGCGGCGCTAATTTCAAATTGGGGCGCTCTGGCGCGAATGCGTTCAGTCATCAACTGCACGGCGGCGGCGCGCGCAATTTCACTTGGCTCTGTTTCATCAGGACGCGATAACGTCAGCGGTGGGACGCGATAACTGGTTTCGGTCGCGAGGTTGAGTGCGGTGTGACTGGTTGCCAGGATGCGGACTTGGGGACTGGTGCGGACGAGCGTGGCGATGAGTTGCGCACACGCGCCGATCACGTGATCGCAGTGATCGAGGATGAGGAGCAAATTTTTTTCGCGCAGATGTTCCGCAAGCAAGACCATCAACGCGCGTTGTGATTCTTCGCGGATACCCAGGACGGAGGCGATCAGTTGCGGCACCAGCGCGGGATCGCGCCAGGGTTCAAGTTCCACCAGCCAAACGCCATCCGCAAATTGATCGAACAATGTGTCACCGGTTGCCAACGCCAAGCGCGTTTTGCCAATGCCACTGCAACCTAGAAGTGTGACGACCGGGTTGGCTTCGAGCAACGCGCGCACTTGCGCGATCTCGTTAGCGCGCCCGATCATGCGAGTTGCGTGGCGCGGCAAATTGGTATGCACGGCGATCTGTTCCGCGCCAATCGCGATTTGACCGAGTGCCTCGCACACTTGGCGCGCAGAAGCAAACCGTTCGCGCGGGTCTTTGGCGAGCAGGCGCAGAATGATCGCTTCGAGCGCGGGTGGCACGGCGTTGCGCGTATGGCTGGGCGGGATGACCGCGTCTTGCACATGTTGGGAGAGAATCGTCTCGGCATCCCAATCGGAAAATGGCACATGTCCAGTGACCAGCTCGTACAGCATCACGCCGAGCGCATACAAATCTGCGCCAATGTTGGCAGGTTCACCGGCGATCACTTCAGGCGCGAGGTAATATACTGTCCCGGCGACGCTACGGTTATCGGAGAGGTTGGACTCGCCGCGCAAACGCGCCAAACCAAAATCTACGAGTTTGGCAATATAGCGGTAGCCGTTTTTTTCGACGAGGACATTTTCCGGCTTGAGATCGCGATGGATCAAGCCTTGCGCGTGTGCGTATTCGAGTGCGTCACAGATTTGTTGTCCGAGATCGATGATCTGGGCAAAGGACAGACCGCGCATGTCGCCCAGGCTTGGCCCGCGAACCAATTCCATCACGATAAAGGGTACCGGCTCCGTTGCGCCTGTATCCACTGCGCCAGTTTCGTAAACGGTGATGATATGAGGATGGATGAGCTGGGCTGTGGTGTGCGCTTCGTGCAAAAATTGCTCGCGTGTTTGACGGTTGGTTTCGTCGGGAAGGATGATCTTGAGCGCCACATCTCGATCGTTGAGCATGTCGTGCGCGCGATACACAATGCCCATCCCGCCTCTGCCGAGTTCAGCGTCCAAGCGATAGCGTTGCGCGATCAACGCGCCAACATCCAGGATGGTTTGGGACGGAGGCGTGGGGGCATTCGCTGGATTCGGCGAACCTGCCGAGTGGGTGGGACTGGATTTTCCCCGCCCCAGCGCGCGCGTGAGACGGGTCAGGATTCTTGATGCCATCGTAATTATTATAGCCGGGGTGCGGGTTATTGCAAGTCCTTTTGAAGCAGAAAAATATTTTTTCGTGTCGCGTTCACATTTCTTTTCCGAGTCAATTGTAGTAGAATACTTTGGAAACCGACATGAAAATTCTGGTGATCTCAGATGTGCATTCAAACCTCGCCGCGCTAAACGCGGTGATTCAAGATGCGGGTGCGTTTGACCAGGTATGGTGCCTGGGCGATGTGGTTGGCTATGGACCAGAACCCAACGAATGTATCGCCCGTTTGCGCGCGTTCGATCTCGTGTGTCTGGCGGGCAACCATGATTTAGCGGCGGTGGGTAAACTGAGCCCCGTTGATTTTGGACCTGAAGCGCGCGAGGTAATTTTTTGGACCCACGATCGATTGAGCATTGCGAATCATGATTGGTTAACCTCTCTGCCGACGGTGGCGGTGCGGGCGGAGCATGGCATTACGCTGGTGCATGGCAGTCCGCGCGATCCGACCTGGGAATATGTCATGACGCCCGCGATTGCAAATGCGGGGCTAGAGTTGATGCCGACTCGAATTGGATTGAACGGACACACGCACGTGCCGATTGTTTTTCGCAAACCGACGTATGAAGTAGGCCTTACGGTGGAGCGGCTTGAAGTTAATCTGGCTATTACGCTGACGCGCGACCGCTTGTTGATCAACCCCGGCAGTGTGGGGCAACCGCGTGACGATGATCCGCGCGCGGCATATGCTCTGATTGATCTTTCGACCATGACGTTCACTCAGCGGCGTGTGCAATATGATGTCAATGCGACGCAGGCGTTGATGAAGTTAGCGCAATTGCCCAGCCGCTTGAGGCGACGGTTGCGGTTTGGGCAGTAACGGCAAGGGCTGGATGGTTCGATCTCGCGCTACGCGTCTGACAGCCACGGCCCGGCTAGACAATTTTATTTCAGGAGCAATGTGATGATGGATTTATTTCCCTCCAATCGGATTGAGCAAGCGGAGCGCGCGTTTCGTCAAGCGTATCCAACGTTTGAAACCACGCGCCAACTCGACGCATTGCGCGCAACGGACTATGCGCGGCTGGATGCAGGCGGGCATGTCTACCTCGATTATACCGGCGGTGGTCTCTACGCCATTTCGCAATTGGATCAACACATGGAGTTGCTTCGCGGCGAGGTCTATGGCAATCCCCATTCATCCAACCCCACGTCCCTTGCGATGACGACCTTGATTGAACGCGCGCGGCGTGCGGTGCTAGAATTCTTTAACGCCGCGCCCGAAGAATATGTCGCGATCTTTACGCCGAATGCGAGCGGTGCGCTCAAGTTAGTCGGCGAGGCGTTTCCATTTGAAACTGGGGATCATTATTTGCTGACGTTTGACAACCACAATTCAGTGAATGGCATCCGTGAGTTTGCGCGTCATCGCGGCGCGCAAGTGACGTATGTGCCATTGGTGTTGCCGGAGATGCGCGTGGACGAAACCCAGCTGGTTAATTACCTCAACCAAGCAAAGTTAGGCGGACACAATTTATTCGCGTTTCCCGCGCAATCGAACTTTTCCGGCGCGCAACATTCGCTGGAATGGATCGCGCGCGCGCAGGCGCACGGGTGGCAGGTCTTGCTGGATGCGGCGGCGTTTGCGCCCACCAATCGGTTAGACCTGAGTCGCTGGCATCCCGATTTTGTGCCGCTCTCGTTCTACAAAATGTTTGGTTATCCAACGGGGATTGGTTGTCTGTTGGCGCGCCGCGAGTCGTTGGCGCAACTCCGTCGCCCCTGGTTTGCCGGTGGCACGATCACGGTTGCCTCGGTGCAAGGGGATCGCTATTATTTGGCGGCTAGCGAAGCCGCGTTTGAAGATGGCACCGTGAACTATCTCGAATTGCCAGCGGTTGAAATTGGTTTGCGCTATCTCAAGTCCATTGGGCTCGAAATGATTCACGAGCGCGTGCGTTGTCTCACGGGTTGGTTGATCGAAAATTTACTGGCGCTCAAGCACACGAATGGGACGCCGCTGGTACGCTTATTCGGCCCTGCCAACACCGAACAACGGGGCGGCACGCTGACGATGAATTTCTATGATCACACGGGGCGCGCCCTGGATCACCGTCTGATCGAACACCAAGCCAACCAAGCCAAAATTTCTCTGCGGACCGGTTGTTTTTGCAACCCAGGTGCCGGTGAACTTGCGCTGGGCTTGTCCCAGCCCGAGCTGATTGCCTGTTTCAATCAGCCCAACGAGCATTTGACGCTGGACGATTTCCGCGTGTGTTTTGATAGTCAAAGCACCGGCGCAGTGCGAATCTCGGTTGGCGTGGTTTCTAATTTTGCCGATGTGTATCGGTTGATGCAATTTGTAGAAAGCTTGGTGGACTAGCCCAAAACACGCGCCGTGCCACATCGATCACTGGCAACGCCATCAAGGCAAGCCCCAGCAAAAATGCGATCCAGTTGAATGAAGTGGGCAAGGTGTTGAGGACTGCTTGCGTGCCTGCGCTTGAAACGCGAAGGGCATCTTGCATGAATGCGTACAGCGCGCACAACGCGCCTAGTGTTGCCGTGAGGATTGTCCAGCGTCCCGGTAAGACTGGGCGCGTTGGCGTATCATATTGCGAAACGAGTGTGCCACCTAGGATCAGCAACAGCGAAATACTGATTGGCGCGATCACCGGACCCCACCACGGCAGGGGAATCAGAAATAAAATATCCCAATCCCAAACTGAGGCGGGCCAGCCGCTCGTCGGCACGAGAAAGAGGTAATAGAAAATATCCCAAATGCCGAACGCGATCACCGCATAGCCCGCGCGACTGCGCCAGGTACGTCCCGCCAGCCCGCCCACCGTTAGCAACATGACGAGCGTTGCAAATTCGCGCACCAACTCAATGCCGCCAAACGCGCCCAAGTTGGGCAGTGGATCAGGTTGGTACGGCACAAGCCGATTGATCAGTGTGCGCAAATAAACCACGACTGCCGCTTCGACCCACGCCATCGCTATGGCATATAACACAACCACGTACCATTTTTGTTTTTCACTCATCGTTGATTTCTCTTAGTGTTTTGCGAGCGCGAATTCTGCAAATGCCACGACGATTCCAGAAGCGGACATCGTGGCAAGCCATGCCGCGCCAACGATCAAGCCAAGCAGGTCAATGCGTTTTTCGATTTCACGCAATGAGCGACCGGCGACGACGAATCCTGGGTTGGCACCGGCGTAACTGACCACGACTAGCGCGATCCGCACGCCTGGTTCCGGTTGCCAGGTCACGCGATTTTCGATTTGGGCTTTGGCGGCATCCAATACTCCAGCAGGTAATGTTGGTGTTTGCCCGTGCAACAAACCAGATGTTGCCATGGGTTCCTTACTCGCGTTCAAGATAACCACAAACGGCGCAAGACTGGATGCCACATCAACCGGGTTTGTTGGAAGCACCGCTTGGGCGCTGGCTCCGCGCGCCAAAGCGTTTGCCGCGTCTTCGGCAATTTGAATTTGCGGATCGTTGGCGCCGATGCGCAGAGTTTGTTGCGCAACCAGATAGACCAAACCGCACATGGCAGTGATCACAAGCGCCAACGGCAACCAATGCCGGACCATCGTTGTTACTTTGTCTAACATTCATTCTCCTTTGCGATGCCTCGAATTATAACCATATTATAACCATACCACGTCAGCGCGCTAATTTCCACATTTCGCTCGAATTCGAATTTGCACATTCACAACGCGTTGGATTGATTGAATAACACAATTATTGACAAAAAACAACAATCAGAGTATTATAATTTCGTAAAAATCAACAAAAATATATAAATATCAACAACTAAACGAAAAAATATCGCAAGTAATGGTTGTTGTGGCGCGATTTGCTTCACTTGATCTAATCAAGGCAAATAGGTTGATCAATCTGGTTTCAAGGATGAACCGATGACCACATTTGAACGTCGCCAAAGAATTCTTGATCTGCTTCGCGAACAACCTGGAATTCGCGTGCCTGACCTTGCCAAACGGTTGAATGTTTCCGAAGGCACGATTCGCAACGACTTGACCGCGCTCGCGCAAGCCGGGGCGTTGGAGCGCGTGCATGGCGGTGCCGTGGTCACAGACAATCGTGAACCGCGCATTTCTGCTTTTACCACGCGCGCATATGTGAATGTCTCTGCGAAACAATGTATGGCTCGCCGTGCCGCTACTCTAGTTTCGGATGGCGACTCACTCCTCTTTGATGCTAGCACAACCGTTTACTCGATTGCACAGTTTCTCCAAGATCGGCATAATCTCACTGTCATCACGAACGGGATCGAAGTTGCGCGCGCGCTCGCGCAAGATTTATCGAACACCGTGATTCTCCTCGGCGGGGTCTTGCATCCCGATGGGATTTCCGTGCGCGGCTCCCTCAGCGAATCCATTCTAAAAGATTTGCATGTCAAAACCGCGTTCGTTTCATGTTTTGGATTTACCCCCGAAGCTGGTTTGACCGAAGTGGATCTTCAAGAAGCCCAACTCAAAAATAAAATGATCGCGGCGGCGGATTCTGTCATCGCGTTGATTGATGCAACCAAATTCGGCAAAGTGACGCTGATCCCGTTCGCGCGCACGGACCAAGTTTCGCGGTTTTATGCCGACAGCGATCTAGCGCCGCAATGGATTAACCAACTCAAACAATTCGGTGTCGCGTTGACACTCTGTGGCGCTGAGCGCGCGAACGATGCGCTAGACTAGGGGTATACGTATGTCGCATTACCTGGCACTCGATCTTGGAGCGGAAAGCGGCCGGGCGATCGTCGGCGCGCTGGCAAACGGCAAACTTGCGCTCGCCGAAAGCCATCGTTTTGTAAATACGCCGGTGCGTTTGCCCGATGGGTTGCATTGGGACGTGTTGCGTTTGTGGCACGAAATTAAAACCGGGCTTGTGCTTGCCACCAAGCAACATGGCACGGATTTGGCGAGCGTTGGGGTGGACACCTGGGGCGTGGATTACGGCTTGCTCGACGAGCAGGGCGCGCTAATCGGTAACCCGTTTCATTATCGCGACAGCCGCACCGATGGCATGGTGGAGGCCGCGTTTGCCAAAATGCCGCGCGAACATATTTTTGATTGCACCGGGATTCAGTTTATGCAACTGAACACCTTGTATCAATTGCTCTCCCTGGTTGAGGCGCACGCGCCGGCGTTGGCGCACGCGCAAACATTTTTGACCATGCCGGATTTGTTCAATTATTGGCTGACCGGGCAAGTGGCGTCCGAGTTTAGTATTGCGACGACGACGCAATGCTATAATCCACGCACGCGCGCGTGGGCGGATGCCTTGCTTGCCACGCTCAACATTCCGCGCCGAATTTTTCCGCGCGTGATTCCATCCGGAACTGTCCTGGGATCGTTGTTGCCTTCTGTGACTGACGAGATCGGCGCGAATCACCTTGTGGGGATTGCGCCCGCGTGTCACGATACCGGCTCGGCGGTCGCGGCGGTACCGGCGCAAAATGACAACTTTGCGTGGATCAGTTCCGGCACCTGGTCGATCATGGGCGCGGAATTGCGCGAGCCGGTGATCAATGCTGTGAGTTTGAAAAATAATTTTACGAACGAAGGCGGCGTCGGTGGCACATTCCGTTTCTCCAAAAATATTGCGGGATTGTGGTTGGTGCAAGAATGTCGGCGCACGTGGGCGCGGCAAGGCAATGATTTATCCTACGCCGAACTCACGCAAATGGCGGCGCAAGCCGAACCGTTCTGCGCGGTGATTGACGTGGACGCCGACGATTTCTTGAAACCCGGCGATATGCCTGCGCGCATTCGCGTGTATTGCGAACGCACTGGACAGCGCGCGCCGGAAACGCGCGGCGAAATTGTACGGTGCGCGCTCGAAGGACTCGCGCTCAAATATCGCTGGGTGTTGGAACATCTCGAAGCGATGATCGGTCATCCGCTTGAACCGTTGCACATTGTCGGTGGCGGAACGCAGAATCGCTTGCTGAGCCAGTTTGCGGCGGATGCAACCGGGCGGCGCGTGATCACGGGTCCCATCGAGGCAACCGCGATTGGGAATATATTGGGGCAAGCCCTCGCGCTCGGTCACATCGAATCGATTCAAGCCGCACGCGCCATCGTCGCTCACTCGTTTGAGATGCAGACGTTTGAACCGGCGCAGAGCGCGGGCTGGGATCGCGCGTATACGCGATTCAATCAATTGATCGGAACCTGATTTTATTTTCTAGAGTTGAGGTAAACCATGAGCATCCAAGCCCCTTATCCAGAATTAGACGAACTCGCATCGCTGATCGGTGAAGCGGGACAACGCTTGTCCGAGATTGAAGCGAGCGAAGGCGCGGCGGGTAATATCTCAGTGTATATCGGCTGGGACATTGATCCACGCCGCCGGTTTCCCAATACCGAAATCATTGTGTTGCCCGAACCCCTGCCCGAACTCGAAGGGCGTTCGTTTCTCGTTACCGGGTCGGGTCGCCGCTTGCGCGAAATTATCCAAGACCCAGCGGCGAACCTGGGTTTTGTTAGAGTGGATGCGGGTGGTGTGACTGGGACACTTTATACCTCGCCGCGCCGTTTGTTTCAAAAATTGACGAGCGAATTCAATTCGCATCTCGCCGTGCATCGTGATCAAGTGCGCGTGACCGGCACAAACTTTCATGCGGTCATTCACGCGCAACCGCCGCATCTCACCTACCTTAGCCACATTCCGCGGTACCAAAACGAAACATTTTTGAATCGTCATTTATTGCAATGGCAACCGGAAATGATTGTGCAATTGCCAGAGGGGATTGGCTGTCTGCCGTTTTTACTTCCTGGGTCTGCTGAATTGATGATGGCGACGGTCGAATCACTGCGGGCGCATCGGGTTGTACTGTGGGGCAAGCATGGGGTGATGGCACGTTCCGATCAATCCGTCAAGCGGGCGGCAGATCGGGTTGAATACGCTGAAACTGGGGCGAAATACGAATATCTGAACCTTGCGAATGGCGAAGCGGGCGAAGGGTTATCCGCCGAAGAAATTCGCGCGATCTGTCAAGCGTTTGGCGTGCAACAAACCATCTTCTAAAGGTCAATTATGCATAATCCTCCGAGTGATTTACAAATTCAGAATGCGTATCAACTTGCCCGAGAACGTTACGCGCAAATTGGCGTGGACACGGATCGCGCGCTGGCCGCACTGGCGACTCTGGCGCTGAGTTTACATTGCTGGCAAGGCGATGATGTGCGTGGCTTTGAAGCGCCCGACGTTGAACTGACTGGTGGGATTGCGGCAACTGGGAATTATCCCGGGCGCGCGCGCACGGGCGACGAACTGCGCCGCGATCTCGATCAAGCATATCGGCTGATCCCCGGTACGCATCGTTTGAACCTGCACGCGCTCTACGCTGAAACTGGCGACAAGCGCGTTGAACGCAACGAATTGCGCCCGGAACATTTTGCGAATTGGCTCGCTTGGGCAAAAGCGAATCGGCACGGATTGGATTTCAATCCATCGTATTTTTCGCATCCCAAAGCCGATGCCGGGTTTACACTCGCAAGCTATGACGCGGGGACGCGACAATTTTGGATTGAACATGGCATTGCGAGCCGCAAGATCGGCGAAGCGTTTGGCAAGCATTTGGGCACGCCCTGTGTGACGAACATTTGGATCCCCGATCGACACGGGACATTTTCATCCGACTGAAACAATTGCCGATAAATTATCTGCTACATTCTTGTACGTGAATGAAATTTTGTTGCATGTCAGCCGCGGTGTGCGCTGGGACAGTGATCATGTGGTTGCGTTTAATGACGATTTGCAAGCCATCGCGCAAGAACTGGTGCGGGGCGATTATCTTAGCCGCACGCATATTGGTTTGGATTATTTTGACGCCAGCATTAACCGCATCGCGGCGTGGGTGATCGGCGCGCGCAATACGTTGCGGGCTTTGCTCATGGCTTTGGTTGAGCCGACGGCACAGTTGCGGCATTTGGAAATTATCGGCGATTACACGCAACGTCTGGTATTGCTCGAAGAATTAAAAGCGTTTCCGTTTGGCGCTGTCTGGGATTATTATTGCGTCGGGCAAAATGTTCCAGTGGGCATGGCGCTCGTGAATGAAATCAAAGCGTACGAAAAAAACGAACTAGCTCAGCGTGGCTAGACAAAATAACTGATCGGAAAGGAAGTTATCATGCACGGATGGGCAGGAAAAATTCTGGATGTGGATTTGAGCACGGGCGTGGTCAAAAATTATCCACTTGACGAAGCGATGGCGCGGCTGTTTCTGGGCGGCCGCGGTTTGGGCGCGCGCTTGTTGTGGGACTTGGTTGGACCAAAAGTCGATCCATTGTCGCCGGATAATGTGTTGATCTTTGCGAACGGTCCGCTCACGGCAACTGGATATCAAACCAGCAATCGTTTTTCGGTGACGACGAAGAGTCCGCTGACCGGTACGGTGCTCGATGCCAACTCGGGTGGGTTCTGGGGGATGCAGTTCAAAAAGACTGGCTATGACGCGCTGATTGTGCGTGGCAAAGCGGTCAAGCCAGTGTACATCGAAATCAAACCGAGCGGCATTACGATCCAGGATGCGGCGCACTTGTGGGGACAACGGGTGCGCGCAACGACGAAGGCGTTGGGGCAGAATAATAACAAACGGAACGTGTTGTGCATTGGACCAGCGGGTGAAAATCAGAGCCGCATTGCGGCGATCATGAACGATGGCGAACGCGCGTTGGCGCGTGGCGGCGCGGGCGCAGTCATGGGCAGTAAAAATCTCAAGGCGATTGTCGTCGAAGGCAAAGCGCGTCCGGAGATTCTGGAGCAGGAACAATTCAAGTTCATGCTGTATGAAGCGCGCAAAATGTTGCGCCAGAGTCCGCTCACGAGCCAGGCATTGCCTGAATTTGGCACGGTTGTGATGATGAACATTATCAACACAGCAGGCGCATTGCCCACGCGCAATTTTCAGCAAAGCCAGTTTGAAGGCGCGGAAGCAATTTCTGGCGAAACCCTCACCGAAAAATATCTCGTCAAAAATGCGGCGTGCTGGGCGTGTCCGATTGGTTGCACGCGCATCAGCAAAACTGACAAGGTGGAAGGCGAAGGTCCCGAATTTGAAACGGCGTGGTCGTTCGGCGCGCAGTGCGGCAGTGATGATCTTGCCGCGATCATTGAAGCCAACTCAATTTGTAATGACCTGGGATTCGATACGATTTCCGCCGGTTCGACGATTGGATGCGCGATGGAATTGACCGAACGCGGTTTGCTCCAATCCGATCTGCGGTTTGGGCGCGCGGATTTGTTTGCCGCGACCCTGGAAGCGATGGCGATGCGCCGCGATCTTGGCGCGGAACTGGCGGACGGTAGTCTGCGGCTTGCGCAAAAGTATGGCGCGCCGGAACTTTCGATGAGTGTTAAAGGGATGGAAATGCCGGCTTACGATCCACGCGGTATGCAGGGGCAAGGACTCTTGTTCGCTACCTCCAATCGCGGCGCGTGTCACATGCGCGGCAATATGCTCGGCTTGGAAGTGCTGGGCTTGCCGAAACTGATTGATCGTTTTCAGGTGCAAGGCAAATCCTCATTTGTCGCGTTGCATCAAAACGTCTCAGCGGCGATTGATTCGCTTGTGCTATGCAAGTTCACCAATATGGGCGTGGCTGAAGAATATTTTGCGCGCACCTTGTCGGCGGTCACGGGCGTGCAGTACGCTACCGGCGATCTGGTTCGCGCGGGCGAGCGTATTTATAACATGGAACGCTTGTATAACTTGCGCGAAGGATTTACGCAAGCGGATGACACCTTGCCAGCGCGCATTTTGAACGAGCCCATTGTGGCCGGACCGAGCAAGGGCTGGGTCAACAAGTTGGAGCCGATGCTGGTCGAATACTATCGCGTGCGCGGCTGGGACGAAAACGGCGTGCCCAAACCGGCGAAATTGAAAGAATTGCAGATTGAGAATTTGATGGAGGCGGCGCGATGATTGATGAACGCATCGTTCAACAATTCCAAGAAATTGGGCGCGACTTGTATGACGCGGATATGGTCAGTTCGCATGGCGGCAACATTAGCATTCGTCTTGGCGATCATCTGATCATCAAACGGCGCGGCGCGATGCTGGGAAGACTCAAACCGCACGATCTGATCGAGACCCGGCTTGATAAAAATGATAGCGGCGTGGCGCTGGCGTCGTCCGAATTACTCGTGCACCGCATCATTTATCTGAAAACGCCCGCGCTCGCGATTGTGCATTGCCACCCGCGCACCGCGATTGCGTATTCGTTGTCGCGGGATGAGATTGTGCCGATTGACAATGAAGCATCGTATTTGCTGAAAAAAGTGCCGGTCATCTGGGAAGAGTTTGCGTCGGGTTCGCCGGAGATGGCAAACAATTTGGCGCACACGCTTGCGCAGTACAAAATCGTCATGTTGCGCGGGCATGGCAGTTTCGCCATTGGGCAAACGCTGGACGAAGCCTTTCACTGGTCGTCCACGCTGGAAGAATCATGCGAGATTGCGCTCAAGGCAAAATTGATCAACGAGCCATTTATTGAATATCGCGGCATGAGCGACGGTTATAAAAAATGGTGAGCGCATAAGAACACCTGCGGCGGATTTCGCATAATCGAGCGAAATCCGCCGTTTTTTTTGTTTGAACGCGCGCGGATGAATGCCAGTGTTGGATCAATGACCTGGGATCACAAATCGTGTTGCCGGCGCAAGCGCCAGAGCGCGAGCAAGCCGATCGGCAGGGGAAGCCAGAAGGCGATGGCGCGGGATAACAGCAACGCGAGCAAGGCGGCATCCGGCGAGACGCCGAACGAAAGGAATAGGATGGCAGAGCCAGTGCCCATAATCGCGACCTCGCCAGGTACGGCACTGGTGGTGGAGAGCACACTTGCCAGCGTATAGATCAAGATCAGAATGCCGGGTGCGATGGTTTGTCCCAAAGCGAAAAATGCAAAGTACCACACAGCGAGCCCGGCGGCATGGCGCACCACGTTGAGGATAAAAACAAGAGCAACTGTGCGCGGTGCGCGGCGGGCGAGCGCCAAGCCAGCGTAGAAATCATCAAGGAGGTGTTGCACGCGCGCGGGTGAGTAAAAGGGACGGCGGGTAATTCGCGCGGCAAGAGCGTCGAGTTTGAGCGCCAGCCAATGCGCGATGCGTTCGATGGTAGCGCGATAACGCAAGGCGTAAAGCAAACCGGCAGTGAGCGCGAGCGAGGCAAACGAAGCAATCAGAGCGGTATTGGTGGCAACGTTGGCGGACGTTTGTTTCGTCGCCAAGGTCCAGATGCCGGCAAAGAAGACGATACTGCCGACGGCTAACCCGGCGATATCCTCAATGAGATAGATTGTGGCGACTGCGCCTGCCGAGACATTGTGCTTGCCGAGAAAGAGCAAGCGGATGAGCATACCGGGCGCGCCGCCAGTTGAAAAGATGCGGTTCGCCGCAGAACTGGCAAAGAACGCTTCGGTCATCGGTAGAAACGGTACGCGGCGATCAAACAAGCGGGCGAGGATGAGCGTTGACGCGGCGCTGATAAAATAGCGCGAGACTTCGGCAAGCAAGCTGAGAATGACATAGACAGGTTGCGCCCCGCGCAGAATGTTCAGGACGCGGTGAAAGCCGAGCAGGTGTGGCAGAAGCAGAAACACAGCCAGTCCAAGCACACCGAGATAAAGCAACTGTCGGCGTTTGATTCGACGAGAGGATGTCTGCATAAATTCGCGGCTGTCTAGCAGATTGAGATTTGGGAATGAGAAAGGCACGGGATTGATCTAGGCATGAGCAAAAAATCAGGGCGACTCGAGTCGCCCTGATTTTTTATTTGAAATAGGCGAGTGCTTCGCTCTTGTCTTCGTCCATGATCATTTCGAGATGGCGGCCTTGCATGACCGCAGGGATATCAACCACGCGCACGTAATCGGCGTAGGCGGTATCGTTGGGTGAAAATACGGCGAGTTGGTTTGGCGCATTCAGGATGAACGCGCGGTTGAACACGGTGCCGCGTTCGGAAGGGAAGAGTGGCAAGGGATAAATGTGCGCTTCAACCAGGTCTTGGAAAAAGTGCGTGCCATAGGAAACATCGGGGATGCCTTCGCCGCGCGGCAAGGCGATTTCCACCAACACGCGTGTATTGTTAATATCGGCGTATCCAACTCGCACACCGAGGTCGGCGTTGGCGCTACCCCAGCGTCCTGGGCCCATCAGGATAAACGTTTTGCCTTCGAGTGCTTTGTTCAAGCGTCCGACGACGCGCGCGAGTTCAAGCTTGGTCGTGGGGTTTGCGGCTTGGCTATATTTTTCCGGGCTGACATAGACAATGTGACTAATTTGCGGGACAATGCCTTGCGGGATCAAGCGGTTCTGCGTGTAAATGAATATATCGGCTGGCGGTACGGCGGCCGGTAGTTCGATCTTTTCGCCGACGACTTGGTATTGCGTGTGCGGTCGGCATTGCAAGAGATGCACGCGAACGTCCGGCGGATTTGTGCCGTCGCGCACGAGATCGGCGGTAAATTCAATGTCCACCGGGAAATTATAATTTTTTTCCAAACGTTGCAACAAGGTTTTCATCAATGGCACAAAGCGTGTCTTTTTAAGCAAACTCTCAAAAGTGAGAACAAGGTTCTCTGGTTGTGCCAGCCGGGGATTTGAAAACAGTGGTTGAATGTAATCGCCCTTGTCTTCGGAAACCAGGTAAGGCAACGCGGGATCGTCGGGTGAAATGACGGACGCTAGTGGCTGGGTTGTAAATTCGTTGGCGTTCAGATCGATCACATCAACATACCGTTGCGAGTGGCGGCGAATTTCATTTGCGCTAGATTCGGGACGCAGGTTGGGGTGACTGAGCGCAACCATGCGCGGAAAATCACTGCCGACCCGTTCGACGGCGCGTGTGCCAAGGCCCCAGACAAGGCGCACGAAACCATCTTCGCGCCGAATTTGTGGATTCCAACGGAAGGGATTATGGCTATAGCCAACGCCCGCGAGCGTGGGGTATAGATATTGACCATGTTGATTGCCTTGCACAGTTTGAAGCAAAATTGCCATGCGTTCGTCATAGTCCAGCAAGCCCATGCGCCGCCGATATTCGAGCGCATCGGGCGTGAGCACGCAGGCGTAAACGGATTTGATCGCGTGGATCAGCGCGGTAAGATTTTCATCCAGCGTGCCTTGATTCGCGCAAAAGAAACTATCGTACTTGCCCGCGAACGACGTGCCGAAACTGTCTTCGAGCAAACTCGACGAGCGCACGATGATCGGTTGGTTGCCTAGCCGCGCCAGCAATTCGCGCAATTGCGCTGTGATATCTTCGGGAAAGTGCGCGGCAAGGTAGGCTTGATGGATCTCGGGATAATCTTCGATGATTTCTTCGCGCGATTTATATTTTTGATCGACCGAGAACCATAAACCATTTTGCAAATTAAAATCATACAGCACATTCGCGCCGATATAGTACGAATCGGGTAGGGCGATATGCGCGGCAACGTCAATGCCTTCATCGGTGGCTTGCTGTTGGAGAATTTTCCACGCCAGCAACATGCCCGCCGCTTTGCCGCCGATTTTCCCTTCGCCGATTTTGCGCGCGCGAATTTCGCGGATATCGGCAACCGTGAACCATTCTTTGGCGACGCGAATAAAGGAGAGTTGATCGCTGATGATGGCTTTGGTCAGCACCACGATGGTTTCGCGCAAGTGGTGGTGGACCAATTGGCGTTCGGCGGGCGGCAAGGCTTCGTATTGTTCACCTTGCGCCAAGACCATGTCAATCGGCGCGAGTTCTGGGTTGAACGCCAGGATCACTTTTTGATTGGGGTTGCGTTGTGCGACGACCGATTGCACGATCTCTTTAAAGATATCGTGTGACAAGTTATAGGCAAAATAAAATTCGGTGAGATTGTCGCGCGTTTGTTGCACGCGGCGTTCCCACACCTCGGCGGATTCTTGCGCGATGGGGTCAACGAGTCCTTCGAGTTCTTGCGAGCGCCGCGCCTTGTCCTCCGCTTCGGCTTCGAATGCGGCGCGGGCAATGACGCCGCGCGAAAAAAGTTCTTGCCGCATGCGCGCGCGAATCGTCGGCGCAAGAATGGGATATTGCGAAAGTTCAAGATACAGCGCGAGAACTTTGGGGGTCTTTTCCGGTTCTTGAGGCATCGGTTTCTCCGTTACAAGCGGGTGATGAGAATTTTTTCAATCTTGGGTCCTGCCATGCGCGTGATGGTTAAACGCATGTCGTCCATTTGTACATACTCGCCTTCTGTAGGAATGTGGCGCAACACATACAGCACCAAGCCGGCAATCGTTTCATAATCCGCGCCTTCTGGCAAATGCAGGTGCAATTGTTCGTTTACTTCTTCAACGCGCAGTTGCGCGTCAATCTGGGTCGTCCGCTCGTCAATTGTTTGCATCTGGGGCGGTTCGTGTGTCAGCTCATCACTCAAACGCCCGACGATTTCTTCGAGCAATTCTTCCAGCGGTGCCATGCCAGCCGTCCCGCCGAATTCGTCAATGACAATCGCGAGTTGAATTTTCTGCGCTTGCATCTCGGTAAACAAATGCCCGATGCGTTTCGATTCCGGCACAAAGATCGCGGGGCGCGCGAGGGTGCGCACGGGTTGATCGAGCGCGGGCGCGCCCTGGGTGGCGATAGCGCGCAAAACATCTTTGATGACGATCAAACCGGTAATGTTATCAATTGTCCCAGCGTAAATTGGAAAGCGCGCGTGGCTTGCGTCGCGAAATGTTTGCAAAAAGTCGGCGATGGTGGTATCCTCGGCAACAGCGGCGATTTCAGGACGCGGAATCATCACTTCGCGCACCAGCTTGTCTTCAAACTCGAATACATTGTGGAGCATTTCTTTTTCGCGCGGCTCGAGTTCGCCGCTTTGCTGGGTTTCGGCGACCAGTTGCTTTAATTCGTCTACGCTATAAATGACATGATGCGCGCCCAGCGATTTCACGCCGAGCAATTGGAGCACAGCGCCAGTTGCATTGTCGAGCAAGACGACGAACGGACGCAATGCAAAATCAATTGCGGCAACAATCCGCGCCGATACCAGGGCGAAATGATCCGCCGCGCGAATGGCTACGGTTTTAGGCACTTGTTCGCCGATGACGACGTGGAGCAGAGTGATCAATGCAAAGGCGAACACCAAGCCGATGCCGTGAAAAATGGTGCCGTCAAAATCAATGTGAAAGAGCGCTTGAAACATAAAGCGAATGAGATTATTCGCCGCGCTTTCGCCGACCCAGCCAATGCCCAGCGACGCCATCGTAATGCCGATCTGTGACGCGGCAAGCACGCGATCCGTGTCGGCGAGCAAGTGTTGCACCAACGCGGCATTCGCATTGCCTTTGGCAGTCAGCTGATCGATGCGCGGGCGCGGCACGGTGACATAGGCAAATTCGACGGACACGAAAAAGCCATTGAGGAACAAGAGTACGGCAACGGCGAGCAGTTGCAAGATCAATAATGCGATTTCTGAATTCATCGCACACACCCCTTTTCGCAATTATAACACAAATGCCAGACAACTCACGCTTTACGGTAACCGCAGACGCGCCCGGTAAAATTATTCTGTTCGGCGAACACGCGGTTGTTTATGGACGACCGGCGATTGCCGTGCCGGTGATCCAAGTGCGCGCAAGCGCAACGATCGAATCGCGCGCTGATGATGCGGTGGTGATTGATGCGCCGGACATTGCGCGGATGAGTACGTTGCGCGATGCGCCTGCCGACGATCCGTTGGCGACGATCATTCGTTTGACGTGCGCGCGATTGGGCGTGCCACCGGAAAAATTTACAGTGCGGATTCGTTCAACGATCCCGGTCGCGAGTGGGTTGGGAAGCGGCGCGGCGGTATCGGTGGCGGTGGCGCGCGCGCTGGGGAAATATTTTGCGTCTGTCACACTTGCACCGCACGCAAGTGTTGGTATGCCAAATGCAGATATTTCTGATTTGGCATACGAGGTTGAGAAACTGCATCACGGCACGCCAAGCGGCATTGATAATACTGTGATTGCGTTTGAACAGCCGGTTTATTTTGTGCGCGGCAAGCCAATCGAATCTTTTCGCGTTGCCAAGCCGTTCACGCTGGCGATCGCGGACACGGGGATTGCCGCACCGACAAAAATTGCGGTCGGCGATGTGCGCAGTCAATGGGAAGCGGATCGGGAATTATTTGAAAAATTGTTTGACAACGTTGGCACGCTGGCGCACAATGCGCGCGTGCTGATCGAGCAGGGCGCGATCGAGGGACTTGGCGGGCTGATGACCGCGAACCAAATTTTGCTGGCGACGATGGGTGTCTCGTCGTTAGAGATTCAACGCTTGGTGGATGCGGCGTTAGGCGCAGGCGCGTTGGGTGCGAAATTGTCCGGCGGCGGGCGCGGCGGTAATATGATTGCATTGGTGACTGAGGTTACCCAAGACGCAGTAGTGCGTGCGTTGCTGAAGGCAGGCGCAAAGCGCGTGATTGTGACGATGGTGGGCGGGAGACAGTAGCGAACGCTCGCCGCAGTTCGGGTAATCTAAAGAAAGCAAAAGGCAGAGACCTGGGACGGTTGCTCTGCTTTTTTGTGTGAGCGACGGGCGGATAGAAACGATGTCATGTCGCCATGTTGCCTGGCGGGATGACCATGCCCCTACGTTATTCCATAGTACGCTTTGTATGCTTGCACGATTTTGCCTGCCGCGATAGTGTCGGCGGGTACGGCGATGGAAAATTCCATTGGCTTGGCGGCATCAACGGCATAACGCGCGTGTATCTCGTTACCTGTTAGCATTCCAACGGAATTACCATCCGCGCCGACGAGCGTAAATTCGGCTCGGATCAACTAATGGCGGCGATCGCTTTTTCAAACGCGGCACCGCGATCAGTTTGTAGTTGACGATTCTTGCCTTCGTTTCAAGCAAATGGTTTCACGATCTGGGTTTGCCTTGATCGTCTTGACAAAGAGTTGGGATAAACCGAGTAGATAGTCAAATAACTATTGACTGCTCGCCGCCAACTTGGTTTTCACAAACACCCACGGCGCGCCGAGGACTGCCCATGCGCCCATCGCGGCGTACCGAATCAGATCAAAGATCATTTGCTCGGGCAAGATCGCTTTCAGCCCCAAGCGCAACGCCATAATTACCGCCGCGCCAATCGCGAATTTGAGAATTTGCTTCAACCACGTGGCGTGTTCGTCAAAGCGAACGTATTTTTCTTCGATGGGCAAGAACGCAAACATGCCCAGGATCACGCCCATTGATTTTACCGCGTCGCTGGTTGGGTGCAAGGCGATGAAGAGCAGTGGCACAACAATCGCTAAACCGATTTGCATCGCTAACGATTGTTTGCCAATCCACGCACCGACGCGCGGTTGAATCCACGCATACGCGGCGACGATCACAATGCCGAGTGTCCAGCCGAGCAGAACATCTTGCGGAAAATGATCGCCGACGTACATTCGCCCAATGCCGATAAAGAGCGACATGAAAATTGCCAGCACCCACCAGCCGCGCGTTTTCATCTGCGTGGCGAGATAGCCCCAGAATGTCACCGCGCCTTGCGAATGACCGCTCGGCAGGCCAAAGCCCTCCGTCTTGAACGGCGCGTAGAGTTTGCCCTCCGTTTGCCAGGGACGCGGCGCGGCAAAAAAATCTTTACTGACTAGATTCACATAGTTGGAAAAAATCAAGACGAAACTCAGCCGGATGCCGAGTGACTTGCGGACGCACCAAAAAATGAGCGGAAGAAAGAGGATGAAAAAATCTTCCGCGCCGAGGTAATACGTTGTCCCCATGATCGGGTCGAGCAAAGGATTACGAAAAGTTTGAATCCATTGAACGATTTGTAATCCCCATTGAATCAAGCCGTCCATGAGACCTCCGTTGTTGCAAGAGTCAATTATTCAATTTCCAACACTTGCACCGCACGCAAGTGCAGGTGTGAGCCAAATGGATTGGCTCATTGGCTCATTTTCTTTTTTTGATTTTTCACTTCGCCCAGCAACTCCTCCGCATTCTGCCGGGTTGTTGCGGTTGCCGTGCCAAGCATATTGGCGATTTCGTCAATGCGTTCGGTTTCGCTCAATTGGCGAATCTGCGTGAGCGTGCGCTCGCCGACGATGTCTTTGCGAATGTTATAGTGCGCGTCGCCATACGCGGCGATCTGCGGCAAGTGGGTGATGCAAATGACTTGATGCTGGGGCGCTTGGTTGGTTTGATGCGCGGTTGGTGTCAGCGCCCACAATTTGTTGCCCACGATGCCGCCGGTGCGCCCGCCAATCCCTTGATCGATTTCGTCAAAGATGAGCGTGGGCGTGTTATCCGCGACGGCGAGGACAGACTTCATTGCGAGCATCAAGCGCGAAGTTTCGCCGCCCGACGCGATTTTTGCCAGTGGCTTTAACGGCTCGCCCGGATTCGGCGACACCATAAACTCGACGCGATCAATGCCGGTGGCATCCACTGCCACGCGCTTGCCGCGTTCGGCATCGTCAACGCCGTTGGGATCATCGGCGCGTTCAAGCGCAACGCCGAATTTGGCTTTCGCCATACCCAGGTCTTGCAATTGCGTTTCGATTTCGCGCGCAAGCTTCTCGCCTGCGCTCTTGCGCGCGCGCGATAATTCACCGGCAAGTTTGGCGATCGCTGTGAGGAGTTGCGTTTCTTGCGCACGCAATTCACCCAGCCGCTCTTCGCTGTGCGAAATCGTCGCGAGTTCTGCCGCCGCGTTTTCGCCATAAGTCAAAATGTCTTGAATTGTGTCGCCGTATTTGCGCTTGAGCCGAAAAATCAAGTCGGTGCGCTCGTCAATTTGCGCGAGCCGCGCTGGATTGTGATCCACGCCATCGCGATAGTTGCGAAGCGCGCGCGCCAAATCGTCGGCTTGCGCCGCCGCGCTTTCGGCTTCGTCGCGCAATTCTTTGACGGCGGGATCATACTTTTCCAAGCCGGTGATCGCTTGCAATGCATCGCTCAATAAATCGAGTGCGCTTTTCTCGTCTTCGCCTTCGCCGTAGAGTGCGTGATACGCATGGTCGGCAAGGTTCGCGCGCAATTCCGCGTTGCCGAGCAATTCGCGTTCTTGCTTGAGTGCTTGTTCTTCGCCGGGTTGTAAACCCGCCGCGAGAATTTCGTCCACGACATAGGTCAGCCGATCGACGCGCCGCGCAATTTCGCGCTCGTCGGTGAGCAGGCCCTTGATCTCAGAGCGCGCGGCGCGCAACGCTTTCACTTTTTCGGCGACGCGCGCGCGTTGTTCCCACAAATTGCCATAGCGATCCAAAAAATCCACGTGTTCGCGCACGCGCAGGAGCGATAGGTGTTCACTCTGACCGTGAATATCAATCAGCCGCTCGCCGATACGTTGCAAAACATGGAGCGTGACTGCGCGTCCATTCACGCGGCAGGTGTTGCGTCCCTCGCGGTTGATTTCGCGCGCGACGATGAGCGAACTATCATCATGCTCAATGCCGATTTCGTCGAGGATCGGAAACAGGCTGTCGCGGGTGACTGGGCTGAGCGCGAATGTTGCTTCGACCCGGGTCTTGTCCGCGCCCGCGCGCAGAAATTCTGCTTGGGCGCGTCCGCCGAGCAAGGTACCGACGGCATCAATGATGATGGATTTGCCCGCGCCCGTTTCGCCGGTCAGGACGTTAAACCCGCGATGGAATTGCAAATGCAAATGCTCGATGATCGCAAAATTGGTAATGTCTATTTCGGCAAGCATAATTCTCCTCGATCAGCGCAAGCGCGCGTAAACGGTACTCACCGCGAGGGCGAGATAGATCGCAAAGCCGAGATTGAATAAAGTTGAAACTGCCAAACGGGGCAAGTTGAAGAATAATACATCGAGGCGTCCGCTGACAAGGAGGGCAAATAGCGGGAACGCGCTTGCGCCGATGAATGCGCCCAGGACAACGGTTGCGCAAGCAACCAGCCAGAGATACCGGCCGCGTCGTTTTTGGGTTGCGCGGCGAATCACCTCGGCGATGATGCCTCCGGCAAACGGCGCGTAAAAAATTGCGAATAGCCAAAAGCCGCTGATCACCGCGGCGAACACGCCGCCGACAATAGAAACGACAATGCCGACGAGCGCGGCGACCACATAGTCTGCCGAGGTGGCATTGTAAAAACCGGCTTGTTGCACATTCAAACATTCTTTGCACCGATAGCCGACCGGCATTCGTTCCAGACAGCGAATGCAAAACGGTCTGCCGCATTTGTTGCAACGCAAAAGCGTTTCGGTCTTGGGATGGTTGGTGCAAAAAATAGGTGGATTGGTTGACATGGGTTTCTCTGCGAACAAATTTTCGGGTGCTATTTTAACATGATTCCCGCGGCACGCAAGACCGCAAAAAGATCACGCTAGTCCAAACACCATAATTGCCCAACCGGCAATGCAAAAAAACGGACCGTAAGGGATCACGGCTTGAAGCGAAAACTTTTTGGTTCGATAGCGTTGGTACAATACGCTGGCAAGTGCGCCGATGCCGCCAAGCAGAATGGTGTAGACGAGCGCGTAAATGATTGCGGGAAAGCCGGTGACGACGCCGACAAATGTGGCGAGGAATACATCACCGCGCCCGAACGCGCCGCCCTTGATCGCGAGTCCGCGCGCGCGCGCGTAGACGCCGGAGAATGCATAGATGCCGAATACGATCACAAACGCCGTTGCGCCACCGAGAAGCGCCAATTGCCAACGCATCGTTGAGAACGGGCTGGCGATGGCGGCAAATCCAATTGCCGCGATCAGCACATCGGGGAATATCGCGCGATGTTCCAGGTCGGTGATGAGGACGAGCATGAACACGGCGGTATCGATCGCGGTGAGACCCAGCTGGACGGTTGCGCCAAACCGAAGCCAGAGGATGGCGAACAAAACCGCGGTTGTTAGGTTCACGAGCGGCGCGCGCCCACGCGCTTGCGTGTTAGACAATTCCGGGTCGTGGGCAACTAGATAATCGGCGAGGCGATTGACGCCGATGCCAACGATGAAACCGAGGCAGGCAAGGATTAGAATTTCCATTGTTTGACAAAATCCTTTTCGACAGTTATGATGCGCATATGTTTAACTCGTCGCAGACGCCGCGTGGTATGGCGCCGTTGGATCGTTTGAGTTTGCTCACGAGTCTGGTGTTGGTCGGTTTGACGCTCTCGCTCATTCTCGATTTGCCATCTCGCCGCGTTGCCTTTTCGTTCCTGGGTTCGGAAGCCAGTTTCACGGTCTCGGGATCGTGGCTGATCGCGATTCTGCTTGCCGCGCTCACGGCGGCGGGCGTGAACGCGATTGCGCGTCAGCACCCGCGCGTGCATCTCGCCGACAATCGCTATATTTTTATTTTGTGGATTCTGCCCGCGGCAATCGCAGTGACGGCGACGATGTTGTTATCGTTTGCGGATGTGCGCGCGTCGGGCGGCTACGCGCTCCTCGGCGTTGTGTTGGCAGGTGCGTTTCTTGTCGCGGCAATCGTCGGCGAATATCTGACGATTGATTTGAATGATCCTCGTTATAGCGCGGCGCGGCTGGGAGTCAATCTGGCGGTGTATGTGATCGCGCTGGTTTTATATGCGACGATCTATAGTTGGAAAGTCCGGAGTCTGTTTTCGTCACCGGCGATTGCGGTTGCTTCGGCTTTACTCGCGCTCGAATTATTGCGTGGCAGTGAATCTGATTTTTGGCGCACCTGGCTTTATTCGGCGATGATTGGCTTGACGATGGGCGAACTGGTGTGGGCGCTGAACTATTGGAATCTCACGGCATTGATGGGCGGTGTGCTGTTGCTGGTTTTCTTTTACGCGTTCACTGGCATCACGCAACAATATCTTTGGAATCGTCTCAATCGCATCGTGTTCGTCGAGTTTGGCATGATCGTCGTCGGCGCAATGACGCTCTTGTTCTGGTTGCGTCCGCGATAAATCTTTGGCGTTACGACGCCGATTTTTTTTGCCCCGCGCTCAAATAGATCGCTCCGGCGATCACCATTCCCCCGCCCAGTATTTGCAAAATCTCCAAACGTTCGTTGAGAAGCACAAATGCCAGGACACTTGCCACTACCGGCTCGATGGTGGCGATGATGCTGGCGTTGCTTGCCGGGACTCGTTGCAAGCCTGCATTGAACAGCCACGCCGCACCAAGCGTGGGGCCGAGCGCCAAGCCGACGAGAAAAATCCACGTGACGGGTTGCGCGAGCGGCGCAAACCCATCGGCGGTTTGCAGGGGCAAAAGAAAAAACGTACCAAAGATTAACTCGTAGGTTAGCGCGACTGAGGGCGAATACTGGCGCATGGCAATTTTGCCAAGCACCGTGTAGAGCGCATAGGCGAAACCTGCGCCAATGCCCAAGGCAATGCCGACTAGATTCAAACTCAACTGCGTTGGGTCATACGCGTCGGCGACAAGCACACAGCCGCCAAACGCCAGCGTTAGCGCGATCATTTTGTGTCGGTCAATCGGTTCGCCCCAGGCACGCCACGCGATCAGCGTGACAAAGGCGGGTGCGGTGTACAGCAACACCGCGGCAGTTGCTACATTCGTCAAGAGGATGGCTTGGGCATAGACCCAGTAGAACGCGGCAATGCCAATTAAACCGTAGAGCGCAAAGAACGCGAGCGCGCGGCGCGGTAACCGCAACGCGCGCGGTTGTATGATCAGCATTGCGCCCAGTGCAATGACGGTGCCGAGTCCGGCGCGCAAAAATGCCAGGGTGAGCGCGGGCAAGCCATAGGTATTGTGCAGGACACGAAAAAATAGACCCAGCGTGCCCCAGAGGCACGCGGCGAGAATGACGAAAGCATAGCCGCGTGTGGATGATCGAGTCATGGTTGATCCCAGCATACCATTGTGAGAGTGGTGTGTCAAACGATCTAAAAGCCCCGAAGAATTTCCTTCGGGGCTTGAGTTCACTCGGTTTCTTTGGTTTGTTCTTCCGCCGCATGAATTTCGATGCGCCGTCGTTGCGCGGGCAACAACCCTTCCGGGCGCACGATCATCATCACGATCAGTACGATGCCAAAGACCAAGCGCTGATATTTGGCAGGTTCGAGTTGCGTCGGTAAATTCGCCAGGTTGTAGTTGATGATCGGGATGATAAAGTTGGCTTGGCGAATACTGTTCAACGCGAGCGACAAGTTTGGCAGGATTTGCAGATTGAGCACGGTCAACGCGGTTGCGCCTAGAACTACGCCGGGGATACTACCCATGCCGCCGATGATGACCATCGCCAAAACGCCGATGGATTCCAAAAAGGTAAACGATTCGGGATTGATGAACACCTGCTTGGACGCGAACAGCATGCCCATTACGCCCGCAAACGCCGCGCCGGTTGCAAATGCCGTGAGCTTGGTCGGCACAATCGCGATGCCCATGGCTTGCGCGGCTTCCTCGTCTTCGCGGACGGCTTCCCACGCGCGGCCCATGCGCGAGTTAACCAAGCGGCGCGAGACAAAGATCACAATGCCGATCACAGCTAGCACAAGCAGGTAAAAATAGATTGGGTATAGCTGGGCGGGTGTTGCATTCGCCATCCAACTACCGATGCCATCCAAGCCGATACTTTTGAACGCTGCGCCGAGTCCGTTGATCCAGGGTAGGAAAAACAGGGGTGGGCGTTCGATGGGTGTGATGCCTTGCGGTCCATTCGTGATGTTGATCGGTTTGTCGAGATTGTTGGTCACCACGCGAATCAATTCGCCAAAGCCAAGCGTCACGACAGCCAAATAGTCGCCGCGCACCCGGAGGACCGGCAAGCCCAGCATGATGCCGGTCATCGCGGCAAGGAAAATCGCGACAAACAAGAATGGAAAAAACCACCAGGGATCGAGCGGGAGCTTGAGGATTTCAACCGGAATGACTTTTTGTCCTTGCGGCGAACCGAAGAACGCCCAGGTATATGCGCCGACGAGATAAAAGGCCACATAGCCTAGGTCGAGCAAACCGGCAAACCCGACCACGATATTCAGCCCTAGCGCGAGTGCGGCGTAAATGCAAACCTGGGTGATGACTTCAATATAGTACTGGTTGAAGGTGCCAATGAGCGGCACAAAGACAAGCAGGACGGTAAACGCCAGCACGCCGCGAAGCCAGTTTGCGATCGGCGACAGGTAAATAATCAAGACTGAGCCGACAAACAAAAGAAACGCGCCTTGCGCCGCCAAGCCATACGCCATATCCCGCGGCGTAACCAGGACGAGCCAACTCGACACAAGGATATAGCCGACTACCATGAGCGGGTTTGCGATCGCGCGCTTGAGCAATTGTCCAACTGCACCGGATTTGGTCGTAGAGTTTTTGGTCATGGCAATTTCCCTCTACGCTCGTTCGTGTGTGGCTTGGCCCAACAGCCCCGCCGGTCGGAAAATCAGGATGATGATCAAAATGCTAAACGCCAAAATGTCTTTATATTCCGCACCAAAGGCGCCTTGCGTAAAGATGGACAGGTACGACGCGCCAAAGGCTTCCATGATGCCAAGCACAATCCCGCCGAGCATCGCGCCGCTAATGTTGCCGATGCCGCCCAGCACCGCGGCGGTAAAGGCTTTCAAGCCGGGAATGAATCCGCTAAAGGGATTGACGACGTTGAATTGCAGACCAAACAACACGCCCGCCGCGCCGCCCATCGCGCCACCGATCAAAAAGGTCAAGACGATGATGCGATTCACGTCCACGCCCATCAAACTGGCTGTCGCGCGGTCTTGCGCTACGGCGCGAATGGCCGTGCCGACTTTGGTGGCATTGACGATATAGTTCAATGCTACAAGCATTAACATCGATCCCAGAATGACGATGAGCGATTTGATGGAAAAATCAATTGTATCCGTAATGGCAATCCGCTGAGAGAAAAAAGGCATGTCGGGGTAGCGCAGATAAAATTCGTTGCGCCAGATGCTTTCAATAAAGCGGACGGCGTCTTGCAAGAACAACGAGACGCCAATGGCGGAGATGAGCGGAACCAACCGGGGTGCGCCGCGCAACGGGCGATACGCGATCCGTTCTACCGCGACGGCAAGACCACCGCTGACTGCCATGCCCACGGCGATCACCAGTACCAGCAAGAGCAGGGGCGGAATACTCAGCAGGATGCCCGCCGAATTCAAAAGCAACAAGACTTCGGCGCCGGCAAATGCGCCGACCATGAAAATTTCGCTGTGGGCAAAGTTGATGAATTCCAAGACTCCATAGACCATGGTATAGCCCAGGGCGATCATGGCATACACAAAACCGGCGGTGATTCCGTCAATGGCAACCTGTGGCAGAATAAGCCACACTCGGTCAAATAGATTATAGTCCGTGCGGGTGCCGCGTAGGAGAAAAGCCAAAATCAAGACAATTGCAGAAAGGATTGCTACGGTGACCGCAACGTACATGATCATTTGCAAGACGGGTAAAATCAGATACTTGAAAAATCGAGATTGTTGAAGGGTTCTCAACTTGTTCCTCGGCGAACCAAAGATTCGAGTAGGGGCGGGAGCGTTTCCCGCCCCTACTTTTTGATCACGATTTACTTTTTGGTCGGGGGAGCTACATCGAGCGTCTTGGCGATGGGGTTGTCGCCCCATTTCGCCGGATCGGCGGATGCAACTTTGATGAAGAAATACTTGGCGGTCGTCACGTCACCTTGCGCGTTGAACGAATACGTGCCGGCGATACCCTTGTAATTCTGGGTGGCGCGGACGGCGGCGGCAACGGCGGCGCGGGTAGGTTTGGCGTCTTTCGCGACGGAGGCGATGGCTTTCAGGATGATGCCTGCCGAGTCATACGCTTGCGCGGCGAACGGCTGGGGTTCCTTGCCGTATTCGGCTTTGAAATCTTTGATGAATTGCGCGGCGTCTGGGAACGCGGCGGCGGGAGCGGCAACACTGGTATAGTACGCGCCCACGCCGGCATCGCCTGCGAGTTTCGCAAAGTCGGACGAGTCAAAACCATCGGGACCGAGGAACAAGGCTTTGATGCCCTTGTCGCGCATTTGTTTGAGCAAAGGCGCGGCTTGCGGATACAGACCACCAAAGTAGACTAGGTCAGGATTCGCGGCTTTGATGGGCGTCAAGATCGGGTCAAAGTTTGCTTTTTCTTCCGTGCCTTCAAAACCGAGAACATTCAAGCCCAATTTTTTCGATTCGGCTTGGAAGAACTCGGCAACGCCTTGACCATACGTCGTCTTGTCGTGCAAGATGTAGACAGATTTCGCGCCCAATTCTTTTGCAAAGTTCGCGCCAGCGGGACCTTGCACATCGTCACGACCGCAGATGCGGTTGACGGCGGGATACAAACGATCGGTCACGGCTGGGTTTGTGTTCGCGGGGGAAACCATGACGAGGCTCGTGTCCTTGAACACTTCAGACGACGGGATCGCGACGCCGGAGTTCAGCGTGCCAACCAAGCCCAGGATGTCGGGATCGGTGACGAGGTTCTTGGCGTTCGCCACGCCCACGTCCGGTTTCGCTTGATCGTCAAACGGGACGAATTCGAGTTTATAGCCGAGATCGGTGATCGGTTTGCCCAATTGCTTGATGGCGAGCTGGGTGCCGAGCTTGATGCCTTCACCGAGCGATGCTTGGTCGCCGGAGAGCGGGCTCATGCTGGCGATCTTGATCGTGCCTTTGCCGGAAGCCGCAGGGGCGGCGGTTGGTTGCGCGGCCGGCGCAGAAGTCGGTTGCGCCGCTGGTGCGGCAGTGGGTGCGGGCGCGCAGGCGGCGATAGCCAATGCTAAAATTGCCACCATCAACACTACGAGCCAAATACGTCGGTTCATCGTACTTCTCCTCCTCTAGAGATTGCGTCCTGAATCAATTCCGCGAGCGGGTGAAAGTATCTACCTCTTTCCTTAGGCGTGCCAAACCTTGTTGGCTCGGCGGATAATTCAACCACCGTTTCATCAGTGGTTATGCCTCAAACGATAGCGATTGTCACCTCCCTCACATCGGGTTAGTCTCGGCATTGAGACGGGTTTGCGCAGATGCGGCTGAAGCCCAAGTGCGCGCAATTATATGATACTCGAGTGCTTTGTCAAGCGATTTGCGTGAAATTGTTCACGCCGTTGGTTACGATTCGCCTAAATACGATTTGCGCACGATTTCGTTTTTACGCAGGTTCGCGGCAATGTCTTGCAATACGATTTGTCCGGTTTCGATCACATAACCGCGATTGGCGACTTGGAGGGCTTTGGCGGCGTTTTGCTCAATCAACAAAATGGTTGTGCCACTCTGGTTGAGTTTGAGGATGGTTTCAAAAATTGCTTCGACGAGAACGGGTGCTAGTCCCATGGATGGTTCATCGAGCATCAGCACGCGCGGGTGCGACATCATGGCGCGTCCCATTGCGAGCATTTGTTGCTCGCCGCCGGATAGCGTGCCGCCTGTTTGCGTGCGTCGCTCGGCGAGGCGCGGGAACAGGGTGAAAATATTTTCCATGTCTTGCGCAATGCCCGCTTTATCGGTGCGCGAGTATGCGCCCATTTCCAAATTCTCTTGAACCGTGAGCCGTGAAAAAACCTTGCGCCCTTCCGGTGATTGCCCAATTCCGCGTCCAACAATTTCGTGCGCGGGCAAATGATCGATCTGTTTGCCCTCCAGCCAGATTTCGCCTTGACGCGGATGGATCAAGCCGGAGATTGTTTTCAGTGTCGTGGTCTTGCCCGCGCCATTCGCGCCGATCAGCGTGACGATTTCGCCTTGGTTCACTGACAAACTAACGCCTTTGAGCGCGTGAATTTGTCCATAGTAACTGTGAATCTCTTTGACTTCGAGCATTGCCATCGTTACCTGTCTCCTCTACGCGGTTTCTTGATCGACGTATTCTTTGCCGAGATAGGCCTCGCGCACGCGCGGATTTTTTTGCACTTGGCCCGGCGTGCCTTCCGCGATTTTTTCGCCAAAGTCTAGCACACTCACGGCGTCAGAGATGGTCATTACGACTTTCATTTGGTGTTCGATGAGCAAAATGGATAGTTTCAACTGATCGCGCAGACTGCGGATAAAGCCAACCATCGAGGCGGTTTCCTGCGGGTTCATCCCGGCGGTCGGTTCGTCGAGCAACAAGAGTTTGGGTTGCGTGGCGAGCGCGCGCGCAATTTCGAGCCGGCGCTGACTGCCATACGCCAGGTTTTTCGCCAACTCGTTTTCGTAACCCTTCAAGCCCACAAATTCCAATAATTCGTGCGCGTGGGACGAGACAAATTTTTCTTCCTTAACCGTGCCGCGATTTTGAACAATTGCGCCAAAGAGGTTGGCTTGCGTGCGCGGGTGATGTCCGACCATGATGTTTTCGATTGCAGTCATATTGGAAAATAGGCGAATGTTTTGGAACGTTCGCGCAATGCCAAAGCCGGTGATCCGATCCGGCGACAAACCGACGAGCGCATGTCCGTTGAACATAATGGTGCCTTCTTCAGGATGGTAGAAACCGGTGATGCAATTGAAAAAAGTTGTCTTGCCTGCGCCGTTGGGTCCGATCAAACTGGCGATCATCCCGGGCTCGATCTGGAACGTAACTTTATTCACGGCGACCAAGCCGCCGAAACGTTTGGTGACGTGTTGGGCGTCTAATAACGCCATAGTGTCCCCCTCGCTAAATCTAGAAATACCCAAGCCTGAAAAACTCGATGCTGGGTCTGAAACAAGCTAGTGCAAAATTTTTCCCAAAAATTGTTTGGTGCGTTCTTCGCGGGGATTGGTGTAGAGTTGTTCCGGTGTGGTGTCTTCGACGATTGCGCCTTCTGCCATAAAGACGATGCGGTTCGCCGCCGCGCGCGCAAAGCCCATTTCGTGCGAAACGACGATCATTGTCATGCCTTCTTTGGCGAGGAGGAGCATGGTGTCCAATACTTCTTTGATCATTTCTGGGTCAAGCGCGCTGGTTGGTTCGTCAAAGAGCATGATCTTGGGATTCATCGCTAACGCGCGCGCGATCGCGACGCGCTGTTGTTGCCCGCCGGATAATTGCGCCGGAAAGACATCGGCTTTTTCGGGGATGCCGACTTTGACCAAGAGTTCGCGTGCCACTTGTTTACTTTCTTCCGGTGAGCGTTTGCGGATGACTTGTTGGGCGAGCGTGATATTTTGCAAGACGGTCAGGTGGGGAAAAAGATTGAATTGTTGAAAGACCATGCCAATTTCGGCGCGCACGGAATTGATATTCTTGCCCGCGTTCGTGACTTGCGCGCCGTCAACAAAAATTTGCCCCGAGTCGGCGGTTTCTAACCCGTTGATACAGCGCAACATGGTGGACTTGCCGGAGCCGCTGGGCCCGATCAGCACAAGCACTTCGCCGCGCCGAACGGACGTGGTGATGCCGTTCAGGGCTTGGACTTTGCCAAAACGTTTATAGACCTTGTTGATTTGAATGAAGGGTTGACTGGCGCTCATTTTGGAATTGCAAACCTGCGTTCAAGATAGCGAACAAATAACGATAGTCCCATCGTCATGGTGAGATACAACAATGCGGCAATCGTCCAATGTTCGAGCGGGCGAAAGGTATTGGCGCTCCGTTGGCGCGTCCACAGTGTCAATTCTTTGACGCTGATCGCAGAGGTGAGCGCCGAGTCTTTCAGCATCGAAACGAAATCATTGCCCAGTGGCGGCAAGATGATGCGTAATGCTTGTGGCAAAACGACGTGGCGCATGGCTTGCACATAACTCAGGCCAAGTGAACGTGCCGCTTCCATCTGTCCGCGCGGAATCGCTTCAATGCCCGCGCGATAGACCTCGGCGAGGTATGCGCCATATCCGATGGCGAGGGCAAGGATGCCTTCGTTGACTTCACTGCGAAATAATTGATCGAAGGGCTCGGGGACGAGATTGGCAAAGAATGGAGCAATGACATAGAAAAAATACAAAATTTGGACGAGCAGAGGTATACCGCGGACAATTTCGACGTAGAGTGTGCTGATGGTGTAAAGAATTTCATTGCGGGAAACCCGCATCAACCCCGCGATCAAACCAAGAATGAGCGCAAAAAAATAAGCGACAAAGGTGACATACAGGGTGAGGGCAATGCCGCTACTGAGTAACGTGATAATACTGGTGTAATCGGCACTCGAAAAAACCACGACGATCGCAACAAGCGCGCCGATGAGCATGATCGCCGCCCACCACGGCACGCGATCCAGCCCCGGGAGGGGAATCGCATGTCCTGTTGTGGGTTCAGGACTAACCGATTTTGGTTTTGCTCCAGGTAAGTCTGGTTCAGGCATTGAAATCCTTGCGTCAATGTTCGAGGGTGAAAAAAATTACGCGCAGGTCGCACATTGTGATTGCGCGACCTGCGCGCTATAGCGTGCGTGGTGAACGTTCTAGTTATTTGCCGAGTGGGAGACCTTTACCGGTGCAGTCTGGTTTTGGCTCTATGCCATTCCACCATTGCGAGCAGAGCTTGCTCCAGGTACCGTCTTGGAAACTCGCTTTCAAGCCAGCGTTAAACGCATCTAGCAGTTCCTTGTCGCCTTTGCGGAAAACCATGCCGAGCGTTTCGTCGCCGAATTGATCGCCGGTCAATTTGATCTTGCCCTTGTTTTGATCGAGCAGATCTGATGCGGCAAAGGCGTCAATCACGACCGCGTCGGCTTGCTTGTTCAGCACGGCTTGCACGGCGGCGGGGAAATCTTGGAATTCCTTGACTTGCTTGTTCGCATCCGCCACCAATTTCTTGGCGGTGATGGAATTGGTGGTGCCTAGTTGCACCGCGACGATGATCGTCGGAGTTTTCAAGTCGGCGGAAGATTTGATGCGGGTTTCGTCCGAGCGCACGAGCAAGACGTTGCTGTTCGGCATGTAGGGCAGGGAGAAATCCACGGTCTTGGCGCGTTCGTCCGTGATCGTCCAACCGGACGCCGACATGTCATACGTTTTGTTGTTGACGGCGATCAGCAACCCATCGAAATCGGCGGTGAAGAAGGTTGGTTTGCAATTCACTTTTTTGCAGATGGCATTGACGAGATCAACGTCAAAGCCGACGATTTCTTTCTTGTCATTGATGGATTCAAATGGGGGATACGTGGTGTCACTGCCAACCTTGATCGCGCGTCCTTTCAGATCAGGCAACGCAGAGGCGGCGGGAGCCGCAGTTGGCGCAACGGTTGCGGCGGGTGCGGCAGTGGGTGGGACGGCGGTTGGCGCAACGGTGGGTTTAGGTGCGGCGGTTGGTTGCGCGGCTGGCGCACTTGTCGGCGCAGGAGCCGAGGTGGGTGCTGGCGCTTGCGTTGGCGTGGGGGTTGCGGCAGGCGCGCACGCGGCGAACGCGATGGCGACCAAAGTCAACACACCCAAAACGAGCAGTCGTTTCATTCTTCTCCTCCTCCAGGAAAAAATGAGCGTCTGATCATACACGAAAAAAACAAGGGTGATCGCTTTGCACAGCGATCACCTTCTCTGGTGTACGATTGCGCGAAGAGTATAGCAGAGATAATGTCTAGTGTCAAGAATTTCTGGTTCATTTTCGAGTTATTTGGGATCATTGCACAAAACGAGACCGCTTCCATTTGGAAACGGTCTCGTTGAATGATTGGACCTGCCAAGAGCGCGACGGTGACGGTAACGCTTTGTGCGCTCGCCGATTGCGAGTTATTGTCCCGGCGTCAACTGAATGCGGCGTGTGGTTGCGCCGTTCGCCGTGACTTCGACGACTGTGATGCGCGTGCCAGGTTGGATGTCGGCAATTGCGCCGTTGACGGTTTTTTGAATTGTGGTTTTGTCGTCTACGGTGACATTCACAGTTGTGCCGTCTTGTTGTGTGACGGTGATGGTGTTCCCCTGCACGCTTTTTACGCTTCCGCTTGCTGTGGGGCGACCGCCCCCTTGGACAAATTGCCCGCCGCCACGTCCGGCTTGGGTGGCATCGGGTGTGCCGTTGGCTTGCGCGCCATTCGGATTGCCGGCGCGTTGACCGAAGAATTCGGTGCGAACGTTGGTTGCTTCGGTCAAGCCCGCCGAGCGACCCACGTAGTATCCGCCACCGCCAGCGGCGGCAAGCAGGATGATGACGATGATTGCCAAGATTGCGTTTTTCATTTTATCCTCTTAAAGTTTATAGTGATCGTAAAACAGCGTATCAATGAGCAACTTGCCGATATAGCAAACCAACCCAAAAATTACGATTGGGACTTGGACGAAGGCAAACCATGTTTGCGGCGCGATGGCTGATATTGGCGCAATGATCAACAACCAGGCGATCAGCGCGGCGAACGCGCTTTGCACGACAATTTCACGCAACCGTTTGAACACGCTCGCTCCGATACCGTTTCAGGTCACGTGTGATCAAGGGTCGCTTGCCCATGGGATGGTATCAATGATCAAGATTGGGCGAGTTGCGTATGTCTGGTTGGGTGACCTGAAATCGGTTGTTACTTGATCCAGTCAATCACGCGTTCGTTCGAAAAATTGTAGCGAATGGGCGTCTTGTCAGTCACGCTTTTCAACACTTGGCGGAGATTGCTCCCTTCTGGGTTGACAGTGAAAAATTCCCACTTGCCGCCGCGATCCGAAAGGAACAGAATTTGCTTGCTGTCAGGCGACCAGGTTGGCGCGACGTTGTTGACTGACACAAACGATAGCGGATCGGCGCGGGTCACTTGCGCGACATTACTTCCGTCGGCATTCATGACATTGATTTCCCAATGATCGTTCTGGCGCACCATGAACACGATCTTGGTTCCATCGGGACTCACTTGCGTTGATTGGACGCTGACATTTTGAGTATAGAGCGGCCAGGCGGGACCGCCGTTCGTATCGGCAACTTGCACGCCAAATTGTCCATCGGCATACGCGATGGTGTGATTATCGTTGAACCAGGTTGGCGCAAAGCAATGGTTCGAACATTCGGGTTGCGTGAGTGCATTTGTGCCGAGATCGATTACGCCGAGTTTCCAGTGCGGATCGGGCATGGGGCTGAAACAGAAACCGCGAAAGCAGAATGGCGCGCCGCCTTGTGGTCCACCGGCAGGACGGGTGAACACGATGCGCTTGCCGTCGGGACTCCATTGCGGCGAAAGGGGTTGCTCGATGTTGAGCAAGGTTTGTTCGTTCGTGCCATCGGCGTTAATGGTGTAGACGCCAGCGGGTTGCGCCCAACGCGTAAACGCAATTTGTTTGCCGTCCGGCGAAAACGCTGGATCGAGTCCGGTGGTGACGCGCTTGAGATTGGTGCCATCGCCTTGGACGGTATAAATAACACCGCCGCTGGCATCTTGAAACACAAGCGTGCCTGTAATCTGCGCGGTCGGGATCGGCGTGGCGAAGGGATTTGCCATTGGCGGTGTGGCTGTGGGTGTTGGCGCGAGTGCAACGTTGTCACCGGTCACGCTCAAGCGAAATGTAACCGCGTTGGAATTACTGTTCGTGATGACGACAAAAAAGCGTCCGGGAAAGTTAAAGCCACCTTGCCAGTACAAATCATGGATTGCCATATTTGTTGCCGCGCCAGGTTGCGATCCGAGCGCGATGGGCGCGGTGGTTTGATCGGACAGCCAGGCTTGCGCTTGCGGTGGTGTAAAGATTGCCATTTGCATACCGCTCGCGCCGTTGGCGTCCAGCGCGGCTTGAATCTTGGATTTGTCGCCGGTGTAATCAAAATAGAACCACAAGGACGATTTAGGCGCGATCGTTTGCGGCGTGCCTGTAACCATCAGTGGATCGTTCGGTCCCGCGCCGGTTGGCGCGCCCGCCAATATGGACGGCACGATGAACATGGCAAGCAAACCGAGCAAGACCAAGGCGACCAGTTTAAAGTTTTTCATAAGCCCCTCTTGTTTGGAATGAAATTATTTAATCGCCGCCGCCGAGTGCGCGGTGACAGGCGTTACATACTTGATTGACCTGAGCTTGATTGATAAATTTGGTTTGCGCATTGCTCGGTTGATGCGCCGAGTGGCACGTGATACAATGCGCGGCATTTGGGTCTGCCGCTTGCCAGCGCGGTAAAAATTGGTGATAGTGACCGTTGGTTTGACGCGGGGTACCGCGCTGAACAACCAAGTTCGTTACAGCATGACACTTGGTGCACGAGTCATCGCCAAGCGGATTGGTCGTTACCGCGGGAACTTGATAATGACCGCCCCAGTATGCTAACTGATCCACTGCGCCTTGCTGTAATCCTTTAGCCCGCCCAAAAATTCCGCCGCCGCTATGGCAATCAATGCACGCAGTCTTTTTCCCGGTATGAAATGCCGCGAGGGTCGGTGCATTCGCTTGGGTTGATTGAGTCCAGTACGTGACTTCGGGTTCGGTGTGACACGAAGCGCAAAACGAGTCTTGATTTTCCAACGCGAGCGAAACTCCGATCCCGCTAATGGCGAGGATCACGACCACGACCACAGCCACAAGTATGACGATGGGCAAGCGCTTTCGCATTTCAATCTCCTGTATACGATGATGGTTATATCTGTCATTGAACTCGGCCGCTCAATGCAGTGTGGCAAGCTTCGCACAGTTGACCTACTTTGCCTTGTGCCATGAATTGTAAACTCGCTAGCCCGCTAGTATGTGCGGTGTGACAGGTGGCACAATGTGCCGCTTTTGGATCGCTCGCTTGCCATTGGGGCAAGTAGAGATGATAGTGTCCGTTCGACCCATTGTTGCCGCGAGTGTTTTTGGGATTGACGACATCCGCGTGGCACTTGCCACAAGCCGCATCATTTAACGGACTAGTCGTGATGGCGGGCTTGTGATAATTGCCGGACAAGAACATGGCGAGATCGTTAAATCCTTGAGTTAATCCTTCCAAGCGTCCGAACGTGCCACTGCCGCTGTGACAATCAATGCACGCAATGTGCTTGGACGAGTGAAACGCGGCGAGCGTTGTCGCGGTTGCTTGTGCGGCTTGATTGACATACTGGCTTTCCGGCTCGGTGTGGCACACCGCACAAAAGGTATCCTGGTTTTCGAGAGCGAGCGAAACACCTACGCTACCGAAAGCCAGGACCAGGAGACTGACGCAAACCCAACCGCTGACCCAAACGATTTTTCGCATGGGTCAACAAGGTAGACGGAGCGCGACCAGGATGAATCCGTCTGCCTTTGGATTTCCGTTGTTACTCGTAGCGCAATGCATCAATTGGATGCAAGCCTGCCGCGCGGCTTGCCGGGTAACTGCCGAAGAACAACCCAACGCCGAGAGAAAAGACCACCGCGAGTAGAATCGAATCAAGATCAACCACCGTGTTGAGTGTGCCGCTCCCAAAGTTGACCCCGGAGATCAGGCGCGCGATCAGCGCGCCAAGCAGAATGCCGATGACCCCTCCGGACAAACTCAGGATCGTCGCTTCGGTCAGAAACTGGGTGAGGATGTCGCGTTTGCGCGCGCCAACGGCTTTACGAATACCGATTTCGCGCGTACGTTCGGTGACGGACACGAGCATAATGTTCATAATGCCAATGCCGCCGACGAGCAAGGAAACGCCCGCCACGCCGCCAAGAAAGATTGTAAGAATGCCCGTGACCTGGTTTGCGGTATTCAAAATATCCTGCTGGCTTTGCACCGTAAAATCATCTTGCAATGGCGTATGATGTCGCTCGCGCAAAATCTGGCTAATATCTTGAATCACACCATCTTGCACGCTGGTATCTGTAATCTTGACGTTAATGGTCGAAACTACGTCGCCACCGCGAAACCGTGCATTGCCGATCAAGCGGCTTGCGGCGGTCGTAATCGGCACATAAATTTGCGTATCGGTGTTGTTAAACCCGGTTCCGCCTTTGGCTTCCATCACGCCGATCACCCGAAACGTTTGTCCGTTGATGCGAATTGATTGTCCGACGGGGCTCGCGGTATCGAACAAGGTGGTGGCAATTTGCGCGCCTAGCACTACGACGGCTGAGCGTCCCGTGACTTGGGTCGCGTTGACAAACTCGCCATCTGCAATATTGGCGTTCAGTGTGTTCTGATAATCCGGCGTGACGCCGATGATGCGGCCGACCGCGTTATTGCCGAGATAGGCCACTTGGCCAAAGCCGTCTACTTCGGGCGCGACGGCAACGACATTGCTGACATTGGCAAGCGCATCTGCATCCGCCAGCGTCAAGGTGGCTTGGCTTTCTTGCTGACGCACGCCGTTTTGTTGCGTTCCGCCAGGGCGAATAAACAACAAGTTGGTGCCAATCGCGTTGATCTGGGCTGTAATCGCAGATTGCGCACCGCGTCCAATGGACAGCATCGAGATTACCGCCATGACGCCGATGATGATGCCGAGCATCGTCAACCCAGAACGCAATTTATTCGCCGTCAGGCTCCGCAGAGCCACGCGCACGCTTTGCATGAAATTCATTCAAACCTCAACTTTCCACGACCACGCCGTCACGCATGCGAATTGTGCGTTGCGCCTGCGCGGCGACGGTTGGATCGTGGGTGACCAATACAATCGTCAAGCCCTTGTCTTTATTCAGGTGATGAAAGATGTCCATGATTTCTTTACCTGATTTTGAATCCAGGTTACCCGTTGGTTCGTCGGCGAGAATGATGCTGGGGTTGTTGACGAGCGAGCGCGCAATCGCCACGCGTTGTTGCTGACCGCCGGACAATTCGTTCGGGCGATGGTGCAACCGATCGCCCAAGCCCACCGCCGTCAGCGAATCAATGGCGCGTTGTTTGCGATCCGGCGCGCCCGCATAAACCATCGGCAATTCCACTTGATCCAATGCTGTGGTGCGCGGGAGCAAATTGAATTGTTGAAACACGAAACCAATTTTGCGGTTGCGGATGACCGCTTGCTCGTCATCGCTAAGTTTGGAAACGTCCACGCTATCCAAAACGTACGAGCCGCTGGTAGGCGTATCCAGACAGCCGATAATGTTCATCAGCGTTGACTTGCCTGAACCCGATGGCCCTGTAATTGCAACCATCTCGCCCAATTCCACGTTCAAGGAAACGCCATTCAGGGCTGGCACTTCCACTTCGCCCATTTTATAAATTTTCTTGATGTCTTTGATTTCGATCACAGCAGACATTAACGTCCTCCTGGTCCACCACCGCCAAATAAAAAGCCGCCGCCGCCGCCAGTTTGCCGTGTCGTCGTTTGAGTGAGGACGACTTGATCGCCTTCATTCAAGCCGTTGGTGATTTCAATGTTCGTGTCATTGGACAAACCGGTGATGACGGGCGCGGCAATCGTTTGCCCCTTGTATTGCACACTCACGGTTTTATTGGTGCCTTGCGTTCGAACGGCGCGAATAGGGACGAGCAGGACATTGTTGCGTTGTTCAACGGCGATCGCAACATTCGCCGTCATACCAGGTTTCACTGCGCTGTCCGCATCGGTGACAGCCAGGGTTACGGGATAGTTGACGACACCCTGGGTGACGGTGGCGACCGGTCCGATCGAAAGGACTTTGGCGTTATAGGTTTTACCGGTCAGTGCGTCCATGGTCAACTGCGCGGTTTGCCCAGCGGCAATTTTCGCGACATCCACTTCGGCAATCGTAACTTTGATTTGCAGGTTCTTCATGTCCACGATAGTGACCGCGGTGCCGGAGGCTGTATCGCCCACGCTATAATTCACGGCGGCGACCACGCCATCAAAGGGTGCGGTGATGCGCGCTTTATCCAAATTGCGCTGGGCTTGATCAAGTGCCACTTGGGCGGAATCGAGCTGGGCTTGCGCGGTGCGCGCGGAGGTATCTAGGTTTTTCTGCGCTTGTTCCAGCGACACTTGATCTCGATCCACCTGGGTTTGCGCGGATTTTAACGCACTAGTATCGTTGAGACTGCTGACAGTGATGTTATAGTTGGCGAGTGCGGAATTGTAATCAATGGTCGCGCTTTGCAAGGCTTGTGCTTGCGTCGTCATTCCAACATCGGGCCGCCATGCGACGGTGTTGTAATTGGCTTGCGCTGTTTGCAGAGCGATGCTTGCCTTGTCCAGCGCAACCTTGGAAACAATTAACTGATTGGGGTTTTGCGCCGTTTTGGCTTTGGCGGCATCTAAGGCGGCTTGCGAATTGGCGAGGTTTGATTGCGCCGTGCGAAGCGCAAATTGGAGATTGGCTTTCGACGCATCAAAATTGGCTTGCTGGCTTGCTAGGTTCGATTTGGCGGTTTTGAGGGCGAGGTCCAAGTCCGTGGTATCGAGTTCCATCAGCACCTGATCTTTTTTCACCAAGTCGCCGACCTGGACGTTGACTTTGGCGACGCGCCCGGATTGTTGAAATGCCATAACGGCATCATCGGGCGCGCTGACATTGCCAGCCGCGCTCACTGTAGCGACGATGTTGCCGCGCGTGACAGTCGCGGTTTGCACGCGGACCGTTGTCGCCGCGCTGGCGGTGAATTGATTTACGCCAAAGATCACGAGGGCAATGACAATCACAATGACGACAGCACCAATAATAATTGTGTTTCGTTTCATGAGAACAGTCCTTTCGAGACAAGTAAACTTGGTTAAATTGAGTATGCGGCTTGTGGATTAAACACGAATGAGAATTGGATTAAGGGATATGGGTGTGGCCTGTTTTTAATGGCGCAAGGTCTGATCAAAAAAGTCGACGATCTTTTTCGTAATCTCGCTACGGCTGGGTTCGGGAGGTGGATTGCCCGTGGGTAAACAGTGATGCCCGTTTTTGACGAGAACCAATTGTGCCGGAACATGGACTGCGTTCAAGCGGGTGAGCATGGATTCCGCGTGGGCGGGAATGACGATGTTGTCATGATCGCCTTGGATGATGAGAAACGGTGGGGCGTCTTTTGTGACATAGTGGATGGGACTTGCATCGGCGAGCATTGGGTTGGGCGTGGTCTGGATATTGAACACGCGGAGCAACATATCGGCGCGTGCGGTGGCATTGTAGAGCGCAAGGTCTTCTGGGGCGGAAATGGGGACCACGGCTTGGAGTCGGCTTGATTGATTGGCGTACTCGCCCACATCAAAACCAGCGCGTTGATCCGCGACGGCGGCGAGCGCGACGAGGTGTCCGCCTGCGCTACAACCCCACGCGCCAAAGTGATTGACATCGAGATGGTATTGCGCCGCATGCGCGCGCAAAAATCGGATGGCGCATTTCACATCTTCGATCTGCGCTGGAAATTTGTGCGCGGGCGCAAGCCGATAGTCAATGCCGGCGACGACGAAACCTTGCTCGACGAGACTGGGAATATCCACGCGCGTTTCGCTATCGGTCTTACTGCCAAAACTCCACGAACCGCCATGAATGTTGATCAATACAGGCATGGGTTGCGTGCTTGGCGTTTTTGGAAAATAGAGATCGAGTTTTAGTGCTTCGCCGTCCACAGTGCAATACGTGATATTGTGTTCGATGCTGGCATACTGAGACCAGGGGATCGGCGTTGGGGTTGGACGGGGTGTTGGGGTCGGCGGAACGGGCGCTGGTTCAACCGCGATATTTGGAGTCTGCGTTCCGGTTGGCGTCACGGTCGAGACCGGCGTCACTGTGGCGACGGGTAATGGTGGTTGGGTTGTGCTGACATTCAAGATCGGCGTTGCGCGACATTGAACGATCAACAACGATGCGAATAAAAACACGCCGGCGAGAATAATTTTACGCATGCGATTCACTCGAACACATACTCCTCAGAGACACAACGTAACCTTGCGCGACTTGCCCCATCCACGCAAGGTTATGCTGGTATTATAGCACAATCCCGTTGGGCAACCTAAAACAAACTTGGACTTGCATTGGACTGCTCTCTGACCGCTTTTTGACTTGTTGGTGATATTCTGAACATAGTCAAGGTCACACACCCATTCAAGGAGAAAGCCATGAGTACTATGACTGCCCCTGCGTTGGAGCAGAAAGCGACCGTCAAGGTTGGCGGCAAACTAAAATTTTTGATTGGTGGTTTGATTATCCTCGGCGTGATTGTGTATGTCACTGTCTCGTCGTTTCAATCGAACGCGATTTACTATTTGACGTTGCCCGAGTTGAACGCGCAACGCGCGGCGATGATCAATCAACCGTTGCGCTTGAATGCGCCGCTCGACAAAACCTCTATCCAGTTTGATGATAAATCCCTGGTTTTGAAATTCGACCTCAAAGATGGCAACCTGGTTCAACCGGTTGTTTACAAAGGCGTCAAGCCGGATACGTTTGAACAAGGCGAAAGCGTGGTTGCCGAAGGCAAGCTGGGTGCAGATGGCGTGTTTGTTGCCAGCACCTTGCTGGTCAAATGTCCCTCCAAGTACGAATCCCAAGTGACACAACCTACACAATAATCGGTCGTTCAAAACGCACCCAGTGGTTTGAACCGGGTACGTCTGTCTGACTGACGAAGGAGACGAAGCTATGGCAGACTTCGCAATGGCCGACCTCGGCTACGCGTCACTGCTGATCGGATTATTTCTTTCCCTCTATGCGGCGGGCGCGGCATTCATCGCCGCCCGCCGTAATCGCCTCGAACTTTTTGCCAGTGCCCGCAATGCAATTTTTGTGACTGCCGCACTGACTACTCTCGCGGTTGGTATTCTCGAATGGGCGCTCATCACGCATCAATTTCGTTTTGAGTACGTTGCCATTCAAACGAGTATCGCTCAGCCTTTGCTTTACAATATCTCGGCGTTGTGGGGCGGACAGGAAGGTTCGCTCTTGTTCTGGGCGTGGTTGCTTTCCGTGTTTACCGCAATTGCGCTCGTGCAAAATCACGACAAGAATCAAGAGTTGATTCCCTATGTCGCCGCCGGTTTGGCGTTTGCCGAAGCCTTCTTCCTGGCTTTGATCACGATCGCGGTGGATCCCGCCAAGGCGGGCTTTTTCATCATCACTCCCTTCACGGCAGGCGGGACGGCGGCGTTGGTTGGCAGTCCATTCCGGATGCTTGATTTCACGCCGCCCGATGGCAATGGTTTGAACCCCTTGTTGCAAAACCCCGGCATGTTTATTCACCCCGTCACGCAATATCTGGGCTATGTCGGCTTTACGATTCCCTTTGCGTTTGCCATGGCGGCGTTGTTCACGCGCCGCTTGAGCGATGTGTGGATTCGCACGACCCGCCGCTGGACGTTGATCTCGTGGTTGTTCCTCTCGCTCGGTTTGCTATTTGGGATGGTGTGGGCGTATCAAGAATTGGGCTGGGGCGGTTACTGGGGCTGGGACGCGGTGGAAAACGCCAGTCTGATGCCCTGGCTGACCGGCACCGCATTTTTGCATAGCGTCATGATCCAGGAACGGCGCGGGATGCTGAAAATTTGGAACCTGGTCTTGGTGATGCTAACGTTCATCCTGTCGATCCTGGGAACGTTCATCACGCGCAGTGGCATCATTCAATCGGTGCATGCGTTTGGTGTATCGAGTTTGGGTCCCTGGTTTCTGGTATTCCTGGCGCTCACGTTGTTATCGTTCTTGTATCTGTTGTTCAATCGCGTGAACGATCTAAAAGAAGAAAACGAACTAGATTCGCTTATTTCGCGCGAATCCTCGTTTCTGCTGAATAACTTGATCCTGGTTGGCGCGGCGTTTGCAACCCTCTGGGGCACCATATTCCCGATGGTCAGTGAAGCGATCACGGCGAAAAAAGTTACCGTGGGCGCGCCGTTCTTTAATCAAGTCAACGGCCCAATCTTTTTTGCGCTCATCGTCTTGATGGGGATTTGCCCGTTGATCGGTTGGCGGCGCGCGACCGCCGAAAATTTGTTGCGTAATTTCTTGCGCCCGTTTGCCGCGGCGGTCATTTCTGTGATTGTGCTGTTCGCTCTCGGCGTGCGCGAATGGTACGGTTTTGTCGCTTATAGCGCGGCGACATTTGTGTTGGCGACGATTGTCTCAGAATTTTATCGCGGCATCGTCGCGCGACATCGCCAGTATAATGAAAACTATGCCACCGCGGCGTTGAACCTAGTCACGCAAAACCGCCGCCGTTACGGTGGTTATATTGTGCATGTGGGCGTGGTGCTGGGCGTGATCGGTATTGCGGGATCATCGTTTTACCAGGTGGACACCCAAGCGAACTTGAAAGCGGGTGAAACGACCCAGCTCAAACAATATACAATTCAGTACGACGGCTTGCAAATTTTCCCGACTGAAAACCACCAAGCCGTGACCGCGCGCTTGACGATTTTGCAAAACGGTGTGCGGGTTGCAACGTTAGTGCCAGAAAAAGATTTCTATGCTAGCCCCAATCCTGATCAGTCGCAGTGGACAACTGAGGTTGCCGTGCGCACCACTCCGCTAGAAGACTTGTACATTATTCTGGCTGGCTTTGACGCCACAGCCGGCACGGCGACAATCAAGGTGATCATCAACCCCCTGGTGGTGTGGTTGTGGGTCGGCTTTGGAGTGCTGGTTGTTGGCACGCTGATCGCCGCGTGGCCCGATCCGCGCGAAGCGCGCGCGTTGGTGCGCTCGCGCGTCAAAGAAGCGTTGGCGCAAGCCTAACGGCTAATTGAGCGAATGTGGAATGGTGCGTGTGACGGTTGCCGCTCCGCATTCGCACCATGTATTTCCTGGGTGATTCAATGATAACTGTGGTCATTGCGTTTGTCATCATCGCATCGGTTGCGGTCGTTGCGTATCCGCTCTTCAAATCCACGCGCGATTTAGATGTCACGTTTGTGGGCTTGACCGATCCGGTGGTGGATAATCTCATTGGGCAACGCGACGCGACCTACGCGGCGATCAAGGACTTGGAATTTGATCACACGATGGGCAAACTGTCTGACGCGGATTATAAAATGATGCGCGCCAAATATGAAACCAAAGCCGTCGTGTTATTGCAAGAACTCGACAACCTGGGCGCGTCGCAAAAAGCCAGCGGACGCATCGCGCGCACGGATGACTCGATCGAGCGCGAAGTGGGCGAGTTGCGCCGCAATGCCTCGTCTGCGTGTCCCAAATGCGGCACGCCACACGCGGTCGGCGATGTATTTTGCGCCAAGTGTGGCACGTCGTTGCGCGGCGTGCGTTGCCCTGCCTGTGGCAAACGCGCCTCGCTCGGCGATCAATTTTGTGCCAAATGCGGCGCGACAATCAAATAGAGGATGAAATGATATGGCCTCCAGTTTAATTGCAACAACCCATGACGAACCGGCGAAAAAACCAGTCGGTTTGTATTGGCAATTTCTCGACGATAAAAAAATCACGCCCTGGGCTTATGGGATCAGTCTGGTAGCGATCGTCAACATTGCCATTGGATTTTACATGGCGATGTGGTACGCCCCGATGGAAAAAACGATGGGCGACGCGCAACGAATTTTTTATTTTCACGTGCCGTCGGCATGGATCGGCTTTCTCGCGTTCGGCGTTGTCTTCGTCGCGAGTTTGCTGTACCTGTGGAAACGCGAACGCAAATGGGATGCGCTTGCCCTCGCGTCAGCGGAAATCGGCGTGGTGTTTACGACGCTGGTTTTGCTCACCGGTCCATTGTGGGCGAAAAAAGCCTGGGGCGCGTTCTGGGTCTGGGATGCGCGCCTCACGACGACATTGATTCTATGGATGATCTACGTCGGTTATTTAATGTTACGGCGCTCGGCGGATGGCGAACGACGGATGCGTTTTGCGGCAGTGCTTGCCATTGTCGGCTTTCTTGACGTGCCGATCATTTACTTGTCAGTTGAGTTGTGGCGCACCATGCACCCGACGTTGCTGATTGGCAGTGAAGGGGGGCTCGCTCCGGCGATGACGCAAACGCTGATGGTCTGCCTGTTATCATTCACATTCTTGTTCATCGCGCTACTGATTCAACGCGTGCGTTTGGAGCAAGCACGCGATCAAGTGAATTTCTTGCGCGAGTCAGGAGGATAACGCGATGGATTATATGATCATTGCCTATGTGTTGATCGCGGTTGTCCTGGTTGGCTATAGCCTCAATATCTGGCAACGGATGCGAACGATTGAACGTGAGCGCGCACGGCTGGATTCGAAACAAGACGAGTGACGGGGTGTTGCGATCTATTTTAGGGGGTATCGCCGATGGTTGACGACGAAACGAAACAGGGAATCCAAGACCTGATCCACCAGATTCAAGAAAAATCAGTCCAGTTGTCCGATTTAGAAGTGATCATGGAAGATTATCAGCATGAGCGCCGTGAGTTGTTGCGCGAGATTAGCAAGCTCAAAGCGTCGCTGTGGGAATTGAGCACCGGTACCGAGTTGCCGCCGTATTTGCGGCACACGGTTGATCCGGCGGCGGACAACCAGACGAGTTGATTTTTCGCGCGGTGACGACAAGACTGCTGACCAAGTTTAATCGGTCAGCAGTCTTTAATTTCCAGCGCATTTGAAATTGTGTGAGCGTTTTGACGCGCCGTTGCAGTTGGAGAATTTTACACAGGCAAATGATTGATGGCGGCAAGCCCAACAAGAATAATCGCGAGCGGCACGATGTAAAGCGCCAAGCGCAGCCACTGTGCTTGTGAACCTTGCGCGCGTTTGACCATCATTTGCAAACCATGCGCGGCAAACACGCCAATAAACATGACAATTGGGTGCAAAGGATTTCCCAGCCCACCGAGAAAAATGATCAGGATGCCGAGCAGGGCTTGCAAATCATACAGCCCCGTGAACGCGGACGCGAGCGTGGCGTCGAGCTTGTCTGCTGTGTTTTTCTGCGCGACGGCGAGCAAGACTTTGACGATGCCCACTACGGCGACCAGCAAAAGCACAAACCGCACGACCGAGTGCAACACGATGATAATGCCCATTGGTTACTCCTTGTGGTATAAATGAGTTGGGTTGAACAAACCCCCAACGCCAATGTTATAGCCGAAAGTGGCAGGTTCGTCAACGGGGGCAAAGGGCAGGCGCATGTTTGTGTGACAATTGTCATTGCCAGAGCGCTCTGCCTTGCATACAACTAGTGTCACAGGAAATTGTGTGTGGAGGTTGGAATGTTCAAACGTTTGTCGCAAAAGCTACATCCGCCATTTCCGCGCGAGCATGGCGCATGGGCAATGTTCGCTGTGCCGCTGATCGTGGGCGTCAGTGCGGCGCGCACGGTCAAGCTTGACGTGGCGTTGTTTGCGCTGACCGCGTTTGGCTTTTTCCTCTTGCGCTATCCGCTCATGTTGGCGCTGAGAGCGCGCGCGCCGAGTACGCGGACGACTGCGTTGCAATGGAGCGTAGTTTATGCGTTGTTCACGGGGGTGTGTGGAATTGTCTTGCTCGTGATGACGCAACTCGTCGCGCTTTACTTTTTTGCCGCGCTCGGATTTGTTTTGCTGACGCTCTATTTGGTGCTGACATTACAACGCGCGGAAATGTCCACCCTCGGCGAATGGATTGGCGTGGCGGGCTTGGCGTTGGGCGCGCCTGGCGCATACCTGGTTGCCACACGCGCGCTGGATGCTACCGCGTTTGCGTTGTATGGGCTGAACATTTTATATTTCGGCGGCACGATCTCGTACATCAAATTCAAAGTGCGCGAACAACCACGCATGACCACCGCATCAACCACAATGCGCGCGCGCGTGTGGGCTGGGCGGGTCACGCTAGCGTATCACCTGATCGTGATCACCTTGCTGACGCTGGCGGCTGTCCTCGGTTTTCTGCCCTTGCTCGCACCCATCGCGTTTGTATTGCCGCTGGGCAAAGTGATCGGCGGCGTCCTCACGCGCCCGGCGCGCGTCAATTTGCCACGCCTTGGTTTAATCGAACTGGGTTTGACGCTGGTGTTCGCATTGGTGATTGTGTGGGCGTATCATTGACCCAAATGTTTTTTGACGAAACACGCCGAACAGGATAGAATGAGTGCGGCTCTTGATCACGAGGGGGGCCTCTTTCGCGATGACTCGCGGAGGAGGTCTTTTTCTTGCGGACCATGATGATGAAACTGGGTATTGCACTCGGCGGCGGTGGGGCAAAAGGATTCGCACATCTTGGCGTTTTGCACGCGCTCGAACACGCGCAGATTGACGTGGCTGTGATCGCAGGAACCAGCGCGGGCGCGATCATCGGCGCGCTGTCTGCGGCGGGCAAAACGTCAGACCAAATCGAACGACGGATGCGGCAGACGGGTTTGCGCCAATGGCTCGCGCGCGATCGCACGGGCATGGGTTTGTTTAGCACCGATGGGATTCGTCGCGTGATCGAAGCGGAACTGGGCGCGCACGCGCGCATTGAAAATTTACCGCGCCCATTCGCCGCAGTTGCCGTTGAAATGGAATCGCAACGCGAAGTGGTATTTACGTCCGGCTTGGTTGCCGACGCCGTGTGCGCAAGTTGTTCCTTCCCAGCTATTCTCGCGCCAACGCTAATCGGCGGTCTGCATTATCTCGATGGCGGCTTGCTCAACCAGGTTCCATTTGATGTGGCGCGCGCGCTCGGCGCTGACCGCGTGATCGCGGTAGACCTGGCCGCCGACGAACCGATCTTTTCCGCACGCGATTCGGTCAAGCGTCCTGAAGAGTTATTGTTTCAATTTATCTTTACGGCAGAGCAACAAAAAATTTTCCGCGTGGCGGCGCGCGCCATCAGCATTATGACCCAGCCCGCGCGCGCGCTCAAACTGACGCGCGATGCGCCGGATGTGATCGTCCGTCCCGCTGTGCAATCAATCGGTTTGATTGATTTTGATCTGCTTGACCAAGCGCGCGCCGCAGGCACAGCCGCGTTGCGTGCCGCTCTGCCGAGCATTCTGGCGTTGCGCGCGCCATCGGTGTGGGAACGTTTGCAAAAACGGATAAAAATCTATTGCGGGAGGATGGTTTGACCACGACAACCACGATGGAAACTCAGGCGCGTGAAAAAGGAATCGCGGCGGCAAGTTCGGTTTTAGCCGCTATCTTCTTGACCTCGATGAAACTGGTGATCGGGGTCATGACCGGTAGTCTCGGTATCCTTGCCGAAGCCGCGCACTCGGCGCTCGATCTTGTTGCCGCGATTATCACCTTTTTCGCGGTGCGCGTGAGTGATCGCCCTGCCGACGAAACCCATCTCTACGGGCATGGCAAAGTCGAAAACTTGAGCGCGCTCGCGGAAACGATTTTGCTGTTTATCACGTGCGCGTGGATTATTTACGAAGCCGTCAGTCGCTTGATCGCCGTGAGCGTGGAAGTGGACCCCAGTCTCTGGGCGTTCCTGACGATGGGCATTTCGATTGTGGTGGATGTGTCGCGGTCGCGGATGTTGGCGCGCGCGGCGAAAAAATATAATAGCCAGGCGTTGGAAGCGGACGCGCTTCATTTTAGCACCGACGTGTGGTCATCGTCCGTTGTCATCATTGGCTTGGGTTTTGTGTTGTTCGGCAAACTGACTGGACAGGAAGCAACGTTCATGCGCGCGGACGCGATGGCCGCGTTGGTCGTTGCGCTCATCGTAATCTATGTCAGCGCGCAACTGGGCAAGCGCACGATTGATGGCTTGCTCGATACCGCGCCGCGCGGGTTGGCGGATCGCATTACGCAAGCGGTGGAAGGTGTCACCGGGGTTCAGCGTGTGATCCAAATTCGCGTGCGCGGTTCGGGCGCGCTGGTCTTTGTTGAATTGCGAGTCGCCGTGCCGCGCCACCTGTCGTTTGAAGAAAGCCACGAGGTCACCCACCAGATTCGTCACACGGTGCAAGCGTTATCGCCGGGCGCGGATGTGACGGTGACGGCGGTGCCGATTGCGGAGAACGAAGGCGTGTTGGAGATTATTCAATCCGTTGCCGCGCGCAACCGGTTTGCCGTGCATAACATCACGACGCATCTGACGAAAAGCGGCTTGTGGATCGATCTCGATCTCGAAGTTGATCCTGGGATCACGTTTGAAGCCGCGCACGGTATGGCGACTGAACTCGAAACGCGATTGCATGCCGAATTGGAACCGGCCGCCGCCGTAACGGCGCAACCCCAAGTTGCGCGCATCGCCGACATTAACGTGCATATCGAGCCGCGCGCCGAAGAACTGGTCCAAGGCGCAGAAATGCCCGCGCGCGAAACCACGCAATACACTGAACGCATTCATGCCATTTGTAAAATGCTTGACCATGCGCGCGCGTGTCAGGATATTGATGTGCAAAATCTCGACGGGGGGGTGTATTTGGCGTTTCATTTGTTGCTGGATGCCGATTTGTCTATTGCCGATGTGCATAGTCTCGCGGAGGAAATGGAAAATCGGTTGCGCCGCGAATTTCCCCAACTAGGGCGCGTGATGATTCACACGGAACCGTACCAAGAATTACAAACGGCGACTGCTAGCTCGTCCCAAAAAACGGCGGCAACGCCGGATGCCCAAGGCGTCATTTCAAATTAAAGGAGGTCAACGATGACCACGAATTGGCAAGTCCAGTTTGCCAAGCGCACCGAACGCATGACATCGTCGGCGGTGCGCGAGATTCTCAAAATCACACAACGCCCGGATGTGATTTCATTCGCGGGCGGCTTGCCCGCGCCCGAAGCATTTCCGATCCAAGCGCTGGCGTATGCCGCGTCGCGTTTGTTTGAAGAGCAAGGCGCGCAGGCGTTGCAGTACAGCACCACGGAAGGACATGCGCCCTTGCGCCAATATCTCGTCGAGAAAATGGCGCGGCTGGGCGTCACGGTTGACCTCGACAATGTAATCATGACAACTGGCTCGCAACAGGCGTTGGAGTTGATCGGTAAAGTGTTTCTCGATCCGGGCGATCTGGTTGTGTGCGAAGCGCCCTCCTACCTGGGCGCATTGCAAGTGTTCAGCGGATACCAGGTGCGTTTTGCTACCGTGCCGATTGACGATCAAGGAATGCAAGTTGCGCACGTCGCCGAAATTTTGAAAACGCACAAGGCAAAATTTATTTACGCGCTCCCCAACTTTCAAAATCCAGGCGGCACAACCCTCACGTTGAAACGTCGCGCGCAACTTGTCGCGCTAGCCCGCAAGTTCAACGTGCCGCTGATCGAAGATGATCCGTATGGCGAATTGCGCTACGAAGGTGAACACTTGCCGTCGCTGGCGCGGCTGGATCAACAGCGTGCGCTGAAACGCGCGGCGGCGGCAGACCTGGAGCGTGGTAACGTGATCTATACCGGCACGTTCAGCAAGACACTCGCGCCGGGTTTGCGGCTCGGCTGGATCATTGCGCCTCACGCGGTTATTCGCAAACTGGTGCAAGCGAAACAAAGTTCCGATTTGCATACCAGCACCTTTGATCAAATGCTCGCGTATGAAATAGTCAAGCAACCGGGCTTGATGGATGACCATATCGCCAAGATTTGCGCCATGTACAAAGAGCGCCGCAATGCCATGCTCGCCGCGCTCGAACAGTATGCGCCGGCTGGGGTGCAGTGGACGCGCCCGCAAGGAGGCTTGTTCTTGTGGGTGACGATGCCCGTAGGCATTGACGCGCAAGCGCTGTTACCGCGCGCGGTCGAACAGCATGTGGCCTTTGTGCCGGGTGGCCCATTCTTTGCTTCGTTCGATCGGATGTATCGTCCCAGTAAACGTCAGGGCGCGTTGCCGCGGGGACACAATACAATGCGCCTCAATTTTTCAAACGCATCGCCGGAGCAAATTGATCGCGGGATTCATGCGTTGTGCGATGTGATCGCCGAGGCGATTGCGTCTGGCAAACCAGGTTGATTGGTCGAGGAGCGTATGCCTAAATCTACCGTTGAAGAAATTATGACGCGCAATCCCATCACGGTCGCGCCGCGCGATTCAATCCGGCTGGCGATCGAGCGGATGCGCGAACACAATTGCCGCCGCTTGCCCGTCGTCGAAGCGCACAAGCTCGTGGGCATTGTGAGCGATCGCGATCTGCGCCGCGCCACTAATTCGCCGCTCGTATTGCGCGAGCGGTGGTACGATGATTTCATGCTGGATACTATTCCGGTGCGCGCGTGCATGACGACGGACCCGTTGACCGTCACGCCGCAAACATCAATCCGCGATGCGGCGCAAATTTTGCACGACAAAAAGTTCGGCGGTTTGCCGGTGGTGGAAGGCGCCGCACTCGTGGGTATTATCACCGAGACGGATTTGCTCAGTTACTTGATCGAATTGTTGCAAGCGTAAACTGTGAGGAGCGATGACTGAACTGCGTTGGTATGGCTGGGGACAAGCGGATAAAACCTATGCGCTCGATCAGCGTCCGGGCGCGCGGCAATTTTTGAATGCCGCGCTTGATTTGCGCGGTGACGAAAAATTTTTGCCCTGCGCCTGGGAAGCGATTCAAGTGCGCGCGTCGCGTTTGAGCGATGAACATTTGCGGCTCTTGCGCGAAATGACTTCGCCCGGCGCGATCAAGACGGATGCGCGCACCCGAATTTTGCACACCTATGGTAAATCGTACCGCGATTTAGTGCGGTTGCGGCGCGGCGCTTTGCCGCATCCGCCTGACGCGGTGGTCTATCCGGCAACGGCAGACCAAGTGGCGCGCGTGCTGGCGTTTTGCGGCGAGAACAATTGCGCGCTGATTCCGTTTGGCGGCGGTTCGTCTGTGGTTGGTGGCATCGAGCCGCGCGACGAACGCATCACGTTGACGCTCGATCTGGCGCGGCTCAATCGCGTGATCGCGCTCGATGAACTTGCGCAGACCGCGCTCATCGAAGCCGGAATTTTTGGTCCCGATCTGGAACGCGAGTTGAATGCGCGTGGTTTTACCCTGGGACACTTGCCCCAGTCGTTTGAATTTTCATCGCTCGGCGGTTGGATCGCCACGCGCGGCGCGGGTGTCGCTTCGACCAAGTTTGGCAAGATCGAAGCGATGACGCAAAGCGTGCGCGTGACCACGCCGCGTGGTATCATCGAAACACGCGCGGTTCCGGCGACGGCGGCAGGACCATCCTTGTTGCAATTGCTGATTGGGAGCGAAGGCACGCTGGGCGTGATCACGGCGGCGACGATGCGCGTGCGTCGGTTACCCAAGACAAAAGATTACCGCGCGCTCCTGTTCAAAAATTTTGCGGCTGGCGTTGCCGCGATGCGCGACCTGGTGCAACGTGATCAGTGGCCCGCGATGGTGCGCTTGTCGGACGAAGCCGAGACGCGCAGTTTCTTTGCGCTCCGTGAAGCATCGAGCGGGTGGAAGGGCTTGACCGAGCGGCTGGGTCTTCAAGTTGTGAATGCGTTGGGTTATACCTTCGAGCAGGGCGCGTTGATGATTCTCGGTTTTGAAGATGATCCATTGGCAGGCGCAGGGCGCGCGATCTGCCGAGCGCACGGCGCGTTCGACCTGGGTCACGGCGTGGCGCGCGCGTGGCTGGCGGAGCGTTACGCCACGCCGTACTTGCGCGATGTCTTGCTGGATCAGGGTATTTTGGTGGATACACTCGAAACCGCAACGTCCTGGTCGAATTTAGAACGGTTACACAAGGCACTTGCGCAGGCGATTGCGGATGCAACGGTGCAAACCGGGGCGCGCGCGTTGGTGATGACGCATGTCTCGCACGCGTACCGCGACGGCGCAAGTTTGTACGTGACGTTTTTGGCGCGGATGGCGCGCGACAATGAAATCGCGCAGTGGGAAACAATCAAGCGCGCGGCGACTGATTGCATTATGGCGAATGGCGGCACGGTGTCGCATCATCACGGTGTGGGCTATGAACATGCGGCCTGGTTGCCGCAGGAAAATGGTGAGTTGGGCATGGCGATGCTTGCCGCGCTCAAGCAAGAACTCGATCCGGACGATGTGATGAATCCGGGCAAATGTTTGGCCAAGCGCACGCTGGTTCAAGAAGCGCAACCTCAGCGTACGGATGAGCGCTTTTGGAATGTTCCACCAAGCGAATGACTGACGACCCTGACCGCCGATCGCTAGAATGGCTAGCCGGCGGTCAGTTGTCACTTGGTGTTTGTGAGGTTACGATGCAAAATTCTAAACAAGAATTTTCAGCGCGCACGCGCGCACGCAATCTGCATACGCTGGATCAGTTCGATGTGTTGGTGGTTGGCGGCGGCATCACGGGCGCGGGCATTGCGCGCGATGCCGCACTGCGCGGTTTCAAAACCGCGTTGATTGACAAGGGCGATTTCGCTAGCGGTACGTCATCGAAATCGTCCAAGCTGATTCACGGCGGCGTGCGCTATCTCGAAATGTTCGATTGGCGTTTGGTGTTTGAAGCCAGCCGCGAGCGGCGCACGCTCAGCCTGATTGCGCCCGCCCTCGTCAAGCCGATGCCATTTTTATTTCCGGTATACAAGGATGCGCGATTCAAGCCGTGGCTGATTGACCTGGGTCTGTGGCTGTATGACGCGCTGGCGCTGTTTCGCAATTACAAACGGCACGCGATGTTTTCGGCGGCTGAAATTGCGCGGCAGGTTCAGGGGATTGATGTCGGTAATATTGCAGGCGGCGCGTACTATTACGATGCACAAGTGGACGACGCGCGGCTCACGCTCGAAACGATTCGCGCGGCGCACCAGCACGGCGCGTGGATTGCGAATTACGTCCAAGTGGACGCGCTCATTAAAAACCAGGATCGCGTGGCGGGCGTGCAAGCGCATGACACACTCAGCGGCAAGCAGTACACGGTATACGCGCGCATCGTCGTGAACGCGACCGGACCATGGACGGACACGCTGTTGCAACTCGATGATCCGCGCGCGCCGCAACGGATGCGTCCGACGAAAGGGATTCACCTCGTCGTGCCGCGCGAAAAACTTGGCGCGGCAAGTGCCGTGGCGTTTCCGTCGAATGCAGACGGACGTTTGCTGTTTGTGATTCCCTGGGGCGAGTTTTCGCTCATCGGCACAACGGACACGGACTATGCGGGCGATTTCGATGCGGTTCATGCGGACGCGGCGGAGGTAGCCTATATTCTCGCCGCGACGAATCATGCCTTCCCGGCATCGCCGCTTGCACAACGCGATGTCATTAGCACCTATGCGGGTTTGCGTCCGCTCGTCAAGCAACCGGGCAAGAACGCGACTAAAACCTCGCGCGAGCATAACATCTGGACGAGCGCGTCTGGGTTGATGACGATCACGGGCGGCAAACTCACGACGTATCGCGCGATGGCGCAAGAGCTAGTGAACCTGGTTGCCGCGCGTTTGCGCGACGAGTTTGGCGTCATCGCCAAAAAGCCTTGCGTAACCGCGCGGTTGCCTTTAACCGAATCGGTATGCGAGTCGGGTCCGTGCGATTTGCCGCGGGATGTTTTGGCGCACCTGGATCGCGTTTATGGACCCGCAGCGGCGTGTGTGGCAAATGTGACGTGCCGCGATCCGCGCGCCTCCCAGCGCGTGGTCGAAAATTTGCCCTACATCTGGGCCCAAGTGCGCTATGCGATGGAACATGAAATGGCATTGACCATTACCGATATTCTCGCGCGCCGCATGCACATCTTGAACGAATCCCGCGAGCACGGTCTCGCGGTGGCATCGCGCCTTGCGCTCTGCCTCGGCGAATTTCTCGATTGGGATTCGCCACGCATTGAAAAAGAATTGCGCGCGTACCAGACCCAGGTTGAGCTTGCGCAAACGGCCTAATCAAAACGTTGGGTGATCACGGATGAAAACACTCTCGATCAACAAACCCATGTTACGCTCGTTGCTCATTCTCTCGTCGGTGATTGAGGCGCGCGACGCCTACACCGGCGGGCATACGTGGCGGGTGAGTCATTACGCGCGCGCCCTGGCGGACGATGCGGGGTTGTCTGCCCATGAAACATTTATTGCGTATATCGGCGGCTTGGTGCACGATCTCGGCAAGGTGAGCGTGCCGGATCGAATTTTGAACAAGCGTGGCAAGTTGACCAAAATCGAAAGCGCCACGATCCGCAAACATCCCGCCATTGGGCAGACCTTGGTTGAGCGGCATCCGCTTGCGCCGCTTTTACTCGATGGCGTGAGCCGTCATCATGAACAGTATGATGGCGCGGGTTATCCGGTCGGCATCGCGGGTGACCAGATTCCGATCATCGCGCGCATCATCACGATTGCGGATGCGTTCGATGCGATCACGAGTCCGCGCGCCTATCGCCGCGAGATTGAGTTGGCGCGCGCGTTCGACATAGTGTTAGCGGCAAGCGGCAAGCAATTTGATCCTGGGTTGGCGGCGCGGTTTGTGCAATTGGGACGCGCCGGAAAATTCGACGCGATCATTGGACGGAGCGCGGCAGAGCGCACGATGCAACAATGCGCCACCTGTGGTCCGTTGATCGTTTTGCCCTCCCGCGCCCAAGCGGGTGATTTTGTGTATTGCCCTGGTTGCACGGGCAAATACCTGGTGGACATTCAGCGCGGCGAATTGACGGTGCAATGGATCGGTGTGTTTGAACCCGCGCTGGTGCCGCAAGCCGATCTCGACACGGTTGAAGAAGCGGTCAAGCGCGCGCCGCGCCAGATCAAGCTATAGGCGGAATCATTATGCTGACCGAAATTGAATTTTACGATCGCCTCGCGGAATTTTTCGATGTGATGACGGATTGGCCCAGTCGGCTTGCCGTCGAGTTGCCGTTCATCGAAACGACGCTGGCGCGATTTGACGCACACACGATCCTGGATTGCGCGTGTGGCACAGGGGGACATTCTGTTGCGCTCGCGCAACACGGGTATCAGGTCGCGGGCGCGGACATTAGCGCGGCGATGCTTGCGCGCGCGCAAGCCAACGCGACCCGCGCCGAATTGACGATTCCATTTCGCGTTGCACGCTTTGAAGATTTACCCAGCGTGTTTCCAGAACAAATGGACGCGGTGATCTGTCTGGGTAATTCCTTGCCACACCTTCTCACGGATTCTGCCGCGCTGGCGAGTGTGTCGGCGATGCGCGCGTGCTTGCGCTCTGGCGGTGCGCTGATGGTGCATCAACTCAACTATGATCGGCGCTGGCGCGAACAGCCGCGTTGGTTTGCGGTCAACGCGGGCGCGCTTGCGGGACGCGAGACGCTCGTGTGGCGTTTTGCGGATTACGACGACGCGGCGCGGCGCATCACGTTCAACATTGCGCTGTTCACTCGAAACGCTCAGGGCGCATGGACAGTGGATGTGCAAAGCACGCCGCAATATCCGTATCAACGCGCCGAGATCGAAATGCTGTTGCACCGTGCCGGTTTTCGCGCGCTGGAATTTTTTGGCAATTTGCAAGGCGATCGGTTCGATGCCGAACATTCAGCGGATTTGGTTGTGGTGGCGACGGTATGAAGCGAACCTGGTTTTTTGAGCGCATGGCATTGGCGGCGTGTGTGGTTGGCTTGGTCTTGGCGATCCTGGCTTTACCGCGCGCGCCCGCGAACGCGCCTGCCGCGACGCCAACGGTTGTGCCAACGCGCGCATCGCCGACGCCAACGCCGCTACCGTGATCCGCGCGGCAATGAGCGCGGCGCGCGCCGATGATATTTTCGCCGTCGTCAAGCGCGATTCCCGGATTGAATTTTTAGCGGACGCGCAATTTGCGCGTGGCCTGAGGTTGTTAATCGGCGGCCGGTTGCCGACGAGTGCGCGCTGGCGGACAGAGATCGAGTCTCTGTCCGCTTTGTGTTATAATCGGTATACCCTGTGCGCCGGAGTGCGTTTTGGATCAGCCTGTTTCGGAACATGATCGAGAAATTAATTTGCGCGTGTTGGCGCTCGCCAGTTTTTTACGCGGCGCGCACACAAGCGCGTTGAATGTGATTTGGCAACCATTCGTGCTGTCGCTCGGCGCGTCCATGACCACCGTCGGTTTTCTATCGAGTCTCGGCGGGATGGCGGGCATTGTGCCGACGCTCGCGCAATCATTGGGCGGCTGGTTTGCGGATCGCATCGGGCGCAAACCGTTTATCGTGTGGGCGTCCGTGGTGACGATTGCCGCATATGCGTTGTATGCGTTCGCGGGCGCAACCGGTATTTGGATCGTGTTGCTCTTGGGCGTTGTGTTGCTTGGCGTATCGGCGTTATCGCGTCCGGCATCCTCGGCGATGACCGCGGAATCGGCGCGCGGCGGCGCGCACACGACCGCGTTTAGTTTGATGATGGTCGCCTGGATCGTTCCTGGGATCGTTGCGCCGACGCTCGGCGGCTGGTTCACCGATCACTTTGGCTTTGTCGCGATCTTTCCCGTGTTGATCGCATTTGAAGCGATTGCGCTGGGCGTGACGTGGCGCTATTTGCGCGAAACGCGCGGCGCGCGCGATCCGATTCGTTGGGGCGAGGCGGCGCGCGCGTTGATTTCGTCAATCCTGCCGCCGCGCGGCTTGCGCGCCTTTTTTCTGGCGACGGCGGGCGATACGTTTTCGTGGGCGCTAGGTTGGGGCTTGATCAATGGAATGCTCGACAAGTCGTATGGCTTTACGGTTGAGCAACTCGGCATCATGGCGAGTGTCATGTCGCTGTCCTGGGCGGTGATGCAAATGCCGATTGGGCGCTATGTGGATCGGCATGGCATGAAAGCGGTCATGGTGTTTTCAGAATCGCTGGGCATTCCGCTGATGCTGATCGGCATCACGCAAAATCGGTTTGAGATTTTTGTCGCGGCGCAAATTATTTTCGCGCTCACGGCGGCAACCTGGGTGCCGGTGGTCAATGCGTATCTGACGCGGAGCGTGAGCGCGGCAGAACGCTCGGAAGCGTTTGGGCGGCTCAACATGTTTCGCGGCTTGGTCGGTTTTCCCGCCGCGTGGATCGGCGGCGTGCTGTACGATCAATTTGGCATCGGCGTACCGCTTGCCGCAAACTTGGTAGGCGTGTGCGTGGTGCTGGCGATTTTGATTTTCTTTGTGCAAGAACCCAAGCTGAGTGAAACCAATTAAAAGGCAAACGATGGAATTTTTTGAAGTGGTGCAACAGCGGCATTCGATTCGTGCGTTCACGGCGCACACAATTACGCCGGCGCAACGCGACGCAATTTTGGATGCGGCAAACCGCGCGCCGTCCGCTGGAAATTTGCAAGCATACGAAATTTTTGCGGTGACGGATCACGCGATATTGCACGCGTTGGCGGATGCCGCGCTAGGACAAGCATTTATCGCGGACGCGCCGCTGGCGTTGGTGTTTTGCGCGAACCCGGCGCGCGCGCGCAAAAAATATCTGGCGCGCGGCGAGGTGTTGTACTGCATCCAGGATGCGACGATTGCGTGCGCGTATGCCCAGCTCGCGGTGACTGCGCTGGGCTTGGCGAGTGTCTGGGTTGGCGCGTTCAACGAAGGCGGCGTGCTGGATGCGCTCGGCGCGGATAGTGATCTGGTGCCAGTAGCCATTTTGCCGATTGGCTATGCGGGCGAAGCCCCGCGTGAAACGTCGCGGCGAGCGGTGAGTGATGTGGTCAAGGACAGGTAAAGTAAAAAGGTAAAGTTGGACGTGGATGAACGCGGACAATATATAGTTGAGGGCAAAGATGCCGCAAAAATTTTTCATTACGCATTCGCACAAAGATAATCCCTTTGCTAAACGTCTATGTGATGACCTGCAAGAACAAGGATTGGGCGGATTTTTCGATATTTACTCAATTCATCCAGGCGATAATATCTCTGCCGAAATTGATGACGGGCTAAAGGCATGTGATGTTTACGTGCCTATTCTATCCTTTGCCGCGCTCAAGTCGAATTGGTGTAAAGATGAGATTCACACGGCGAATACTTTATCGAAGCGACCGGGGAGAAATGGGCGTCCGCGCATTATTCCTATCCTTGTAGAAGATTGCCATGATGAAATGCCCGCGTTTTTACAAGCGCGCTTGTACATCAATTTTGCTGGACGCTACAACGAGGCGCTAGACGAATTGCTGACGAAAGGCTTTGGTGTAGCTCCCAAGCCGCCACGCTCTATTGACTTGCCTACACCAAAAAATCCCGGGCGAACGTTACGGCTTCCGAACTGGCTTGTGCCAGCTGGACTTGTTCTAACAGGGCTAATCGTAGTGTGCGCTTTTGCTAGTTTTGCCATTGGTGGTTTATTGAATAATCCTAC
>JBBIUF010000005.1:24955-84894 GCA_037440365.1 Chloroflexota bacterium | reverse complement strand
TCACGCTCACCGAAATTGCCGCTGAACGCCTCGTAGCTATCGCACAAAATCCGCGCGCGCGCGATGTGTTCGATCTGTGGTTTACGCTGACTCACGCGCCAAGCGACCTGGCACAAATTCGTGCGCTGGCACAACGTATCGCGCAAGCAAAAAATATCCACTTGGATGATGCCCTGTTTGCGCCCGCCCATCGCGCAAATCTTGCGCGCGTTTGGGATCAAGCGCTTCGCAATGCCCAGCCGCATCCACCCTTCGCCCAAGTCGAACACAATTTGAACGCGATCTTGAAATCATCGCTCCGCGAATAATCGCGCATCGCGATTGACGCCGGCCTACTTTGGCCTTGGCATATTTCTTTTGCTGTGTGGTACTGTGGCTAACCTGATCTTGCCAAACGAGATCCAAATTTTACCGATCCAAAAGGTCACCATGTCAGACACTTTCAACGGAATCCAACCGTGCGATCATCGTCAAGATGTCCAAGCCCGTTTTGCCGATGGGCGCGTATTTTGTGGCCCCGCTGGCACGCGGCTCGAAGCGTTTGTCCGCAAAGCCGCGCCGCCGAACGGCGTGCCGATTGTTGCCGCGCTCGTCAACGGGCGGCTCGCTGAACTCACCGAGCCATTGATCGCCGATGTGGACGTCGAACCCGTGTCACTCGCCAGTGAAGACGGGATGCGGATTTACACTCGCGCGCTTGTGCTATTACTCGATGTCGTCGCACGCGAATTATTCAACACACACATCGCGGTTGATCACTCGCTTACTTTCGGCGGCTTGTTTTGCCGCGCCTTGAATCGCGAACCGTTCACCGAGTCCGAAATCGCGCGCATCGAAGCGCGTATGCGCACTATTGTCACAGAGGACGTACCCATCACGCGTGAAACGATGCACGTTGCCGACGCGATTACCATGTACAAAGCGCAAGGCGACGAAGCCCTCGTCCATTTACTCCAGCAATCAGAACGCAAAGAAGTGCGCGTGCATGTCTTGCGCGGCATCAAACAATACTATCTTGGCAGACTCCTCGCGCCCTCTACCGGCTATCTAAAACAATTCGCGCTCCAACTCTATCCACCCGGCTTTGCCTTGCGTTATCCGCAACGCAACCGCCCCATGGCGCTCGAACCGGCTAGTCCATCGCCCAAACTCACCGCCGTATTCCAAGAATATGGTCAATGGCTGAGCTTGCTCGGCATTCCCGACGCCGCCGCGTTAAACGACGCCCTCGCCGAAAACCGCGCGCGCGAAATTGTCCTGGTGGCCGAAGCGTTACACGAGCAACGCATCGCCGAAATCGCCGCGGCAATCGCCGCGCAACGCAGGCGCGTGCGGCTCATCGCCATTGCCGGACCTTCGTCCTCCGGCAAGACCACCTTTGCGCGCCGCTTGACGATTCAACTCTTGGCAAACGGCTTGCGTCCATTTCCGATCAGTCTCGATGATTATTTTCTCTCGCGCGATGAAACGCCGCGTTTAGCCAACGGCGATTATGATTACGAAAATTTGCACGCGCTCGATCTGCCGCTCTTTAACGCGCACTTGCTCGCGCTCATGAACGGCGAACATGTCGAGATGCCGCGTTATAATTTTGAAACCGGCGAGCGTGAAATCGGGCATGCGGTGCAATTAAGCCCGGATCACGTTTTACTCATCGAAGGGATCCATGGCTTGAATCCCAATCTCGTGCCGCAAATTCCCGCCGAACGCATTTATCGCATTTACGTTTCCGCGCTCACCCAGCTCAAATTGGATCGCCTGAACCGGGTCGCCACCACAGATTCGCGCCTCGTGCGCCGCATCATCCGCGACGCCGAAACGCGCGGTTATTCTGCCGGCGAAACCATTTCGCGGTGGGAGAGTGTGCGACGCGGCGAAGAGCGTAACATTTTTCCATTTCAAGAACAAGCCGATGTCATGTTTAACTCGGCACTCACCTATGAAGTCGCCGTCTTGAAACCATTCGTAGAACCGCTTCTACGCCAGGTTGAGCCAGGCACGGCGGAATACGTCGAAGCGCGCCGCTTGCTTACCTTTCTCGAATGGTTTCGCGCCGCCGACGCATCACTCGTGCCAGAAGATTCAATCTTGCGCGAGTTCATTGGCGGCTCGGTTGTTGCCGATTTCGTCCCGCATCTCTAACAAAAAAATCTGACAGGTGGTCAACCACCTGTCAGATTTTTATTCCCGCTTACGCTTTGGAGCGCTTAGGCTTTTTTGCGGCGGCTGGAAATACCCAACTCCATCGCCTTGGACTCAACCGCATTCAACGTGCGTTTCAGTTTCGCGGCGATTTCGCGATGCAGGGTGCCCTTGCGGTACCCTTCTTTGAGCAGAGTAATTTCCTGCTTGGTCCACGGGCTGTTGTGCTTGGCTGGTTTTGCCATTCGAACCTCCTATCTGGGACTAGTATAACACTTTTTTCGAGTTTGGCAAGCGGTGTCCCAGTTTTCCAAACCCTGGTTCCTAGCCTTTCCCAGCCCCCCGATTCATAAATAGTTTACCAGCCACAACCTGGCTTGCGTTATCGCCAGACCACTTGGGAAAACCTAGTTTTGATCTTGGCGCGCCGGACGAGACCTTGCGCAAGCCAGGTTGACGAATCGCCAGCTTGAGCAAACCATTTTTTCTCTTGACAGTTCGTTGAGATGCTTGTATAACCACAGACAGATAATTTTTTCGTACAAGGAGGATGGATGGCAAATCTCGCGCAACTGACGCAACAATTTTTCGATGCGCTCAAAGCAAATGATCCCGCCCAATACGAAAACATTTTGCGCGCCGATGTTGGAATGCAAATCGCTTGGGCTAGATGACGCCTAGCGTCGACCCACTATCGCGCACTCTATCGTATCGGGTTGAAATAAACGCCATGAACATTGATGCATTTGCCCACTGTCTAAATTCATTTTTTGCGGGATCAATTCTTTAGGATATAATACCGCCGGTCTAGTAACAAGCCAATGGAACCAATCCATATCTTGATCACCGAACGCTTTACTCAAGCGCACCTCGCTCGCCTGCGCGCTATCTCGCCGCGCCTCAACGTGATCCACAAAGCGGTACCGGAAGGCAAAGAGCGCGACGATATTGCGCCCTTGTTCGATGGCACCGAAGAAGTTTTGTACTGCTTGCGCCCGCCGCAAAATCTCGCCGTCGCGCCAAATTTGAAATGGATTCAACTCCACACTGCGGGGATCAATCTCCTCAGCGATCATCCGCTCCGACACAGCCCCATTCGCGTCACGAATGCCAGTGGCACACACGCGGTTCCCATCGGCGAATTTGCCATTGGCATGATGCTGGCATTGGCGCGCAAACTTGCGCTTGCCGTGCGCAAGCAAGATCGCGCCGAATGGTCGCCAAATAAATGGCATTTGTATCTTGGGACTGAACTGCGCGGCAAAACGCTGGGCGTGGTCGGCTATGGGAGCATTGGGCGCGAAGCGGCGCGCATTGCCAAACAGGGTTTCGGGATGCGCGTGTTGGCATGCTCACGCAGTGGCAATCGCATTGATCGCGGCTATTGCGAACCTGGGGTCGGCGACCCGGAGGGCGTTTTGCCCGATGCCTGGTTCACGCGCGATCAGTTGCTTGAGCTCCTCGCCCAAGCCGATTTTGTTTTGCTCGCCGCGCCGTTGACAAATGAAACGCGCCATTTGCTCGGCGAGACTGAACTGCGCGCCATGAAACCATCGGCGTTTATCATCAACATTGCGCGCGGCGATATTCTGGACGAACCCGCGCTCATTCACGCATTGCAAGAACATTGGATCGCGGGCGCGGGTCTGGATGTATTTGCCCAAGAACCATTGCCCGCCGACAACGCGCTGTGGCAACTCGATAACGCAATCCTCGCGCCGCATATCTCCAGCGCCACGCCGCATTACGATGATCGTGCCGTCGCGCTCTTTGCCGAAAATTTGCGGCGGTATATAAATGGCGAAGCATTATTGAATTTGGTTGATCTCGCCAAGGGATATTAAAATCGCGCTTTACACTTGCAATCATTGAGCGTAAAACGCACAATATAAAAAATGACTATACGCGGAATTATTTTCGATTTGGGCTGGACCTTGATGTACCACGACGTAGATTGGCAAGCGGTCAATGCGCACGCAACTGCAACGCTCGCAACATTTCTTCGCGCGCAAGGCGTGCCGGTTGGCGATGAATTTGCCGCGACCTTTCGCGCGGCGCGTGAACGCGGCTGGAAACTGGCGGACGAAACCGGGATTGAACACACCCTTGCCGAAGCGCTCGGCGAGACGCTCACCGAACTGGGTCATCTGCCGCTGGATGATTTATTGCCGCGCGCAGTCGAAGAGTTTTTGCGCGAACCCGATACGCATTGGCTGGGCTACCCTGACGCGCTTGAAACGTTGCGCATACTTGCCGCGCGCGGTTTACGGCTGGGCATTTTTTCTAATGCCGATGACGCGGGCTTGGTGCAACGCGCCGCCGTCCGCCTGGGTTTGTCGCCTTATCTCGATCCCGTTGTCAGTAGCGCCACTGCGCCGCGCTATCGCAAACCCGATGCGCGCGCCTTGCATCTGATCGCGGATGCGTGGCACATCGCCCCCAGCGAGATCGTCATGGTTGGCGATGCACCGCGCTATGATATTCTCGGCGGACACCGCGCGGGCATGCGCGCCATTCTCGTTGATCGCGGAGATAATTTTTGGTGGCAAAAAATTCCAGACGATCAAACCAGTGATCCGGCAATGCACGCCGATCGCATTGTCCATGCGCTCGCCGAATTGCCCAGCACAATCGAAATCCTGCAAACGCTTTGATCAATCATAAACTACTCGATCGCCAAGGATGATTATGACGCAACCCCTAAAAATTCTCATGCTCTCGGCTGAAATTACGCCCTTTGCTAAAATCGGTGGACTGGCGGATGTGGTGGGCTCTTTGCCCCAAGCAATCCGCGCGCTCGGACACGACGTACGCGTCGTGATGCCCCGTTACGCGCACGTTGACCCCGTCCGCTTCAATCTGCACAAAACACTCGATCCGTTTCCGGTGCCGCTCGACGGCGTGCATGAAGACGCCGCGGTCTGGGAAGGCAAACTCGGCGCTGATGTTCCAGCCTATTTTATCGAAAATAAAAAATACTATGACCGCGAAGGGATTTATATGTATCCCGATGACGCGGAGCGCTTTATTTTCTTTTCCCGCGCCGCGCTTGAAATGCTCAAACGTTTGAACTGGCAACCGGATGTGATCCATTGCAACGATTGGCACACCGCGCTGATCCCCAACTGGCTCCGTACAATTTACGCGACCGATCCCTTTTTCGCCGACACAGCAACGGTCTATACCATTCACAACATTTTGTATCAAGGCATTTTTGGCTACCGTGTGTTGGAAATTGCCGGACTCGCGACGCAGGGCTTTATCGGGCATCCGAGCATCGCGCCCGAACTCAATCAGGTAGTGGATTTTATGGCGCGCGGCATTTTGTTCGCCGATAAACTCAGCGCCGTCAGCGAAACCTATGCGCGCGAAATTCAAACCCCCGAGTTCGGCGCGAAACTCGATCCGATTCTGCGCGAACGCAACGAACACCTCGTCGGCATTCTGAACGGGATTGATACCGTCGCCTTTGATCCCGCGCATGATCCACACATTGCACAACCGTTTACCCGCGACACGCTCGATGCGCGCGCGGCAAATAAACGCGCTCTGCAAATCGAATGTGGTTTACCGGAAACCGCCGCAACGCCCATCCTCGCGCTGGTGGGACGACTCACGAATCAAAAAGGAATAGACCTGGTCAGCGACACACTCGATCACATCCTCGATACCTACCCGATCCAATTCGTGCTGATGGGCGCTGGCGATCAACATTATCACGATTATTTTTCGCAATTGCGCCAAAAGTATCCTGAGCGGGTTGCGATCTTTTTGACGTTTGATCAAGCGCTCGCGCATCGCATTTATGCTGGAAGCGATCTATTGCTCATGCCATCGCGCAGTGAACCGTGCGGCGCAGATCAGATGCTCGCCATGCGGTACGGGTGCATCCCGATTGTGCGTGCCATTGGTGGCTTGGCTGACTCGGTGCAAGAGTACGACGCCTGGCATAACACCGGCACTGGTTTTTCGTTTCAAGCATATGATCGCTGGGCGTTGTTCGCCGCGGTCAGCCGCGCGCTGGCAATTTATCAATCGCCACAGTGGCGGCCCATGCAACAACGCGGCATGGATCGTGATTCATCCTGGGATACCGCCGCCCTCCAGTACAGCGCACTCTACCAAGCCGCCCTGGAGCATCAAGCCCAGGCAAGCCAAGCCACGCGCGACTTGGCTTTGGACATTCAAGAAACGACCGAAAAAATTACCACTCTGCCCACCCGCATTGCGCGCCTCGGTGAACTAGCGTACAATTTATGGTGGGGCTGGTATCCGAGCGGACGCCGCGTGTTCGAATCCTTGGATCCAGTCTTGTGGGAAAAAGTTCGCCGCAATGCCGTGCGTCTATTACGCGAAATCGCGCCAGAAAAATTGCACGTTGCCAGTCAAAACGCAGAGTATCTCAAAACCTACGATACTACGCTCGCCCAATTTGATGCATATATCAATACCAAGTCAACCTGGTTTGCTTCGACGTATCCCTATCTCACCGGGCGCTCGATTGCGTACCTGTCCTTTGAATTCGGACTACACACCTCTCTACCAATTTATTCCGGCGGGCTGGGCATCTTGTCCGGCGACCACACCAAAGAAGCAAGCGACCTGGGTTTGCCCTTTGTCGGCATTGGCTTTATCTACCCGCAAGGATATTTTACTCAGCGCATCAATAGCGATGGCTGGCAAGAAGCCGTTCACGAAAAATTGAATTTTGCACTGGCACCCGCCAGCGGCGTCAAAGACGCCAACGGGCACGACATTATGATCGAAGTCGAGTTGCCAGGGCGCTCAGTGTGGGCAAAAATTTGGCGCATCCAGGTTGGGCGTGTGCCGCTGTTCTTGATGGACACGGACGTAGACGCGAACGCGCCGGCAGACCGCGTGCTGGCCGCGCAACTGTATGGCGGCGACCGCGAAATGCGCTTGATTCAAGAATATGTGCTGGGGATTGGCGGCGTCCGCGCCCTGCGCGCGCTCGGCTATAATCCCAGTGTCTGGCATTTGAATGAAGGCCATTGCGCGTTCTCGGTGCTGGAACGCACCCGCGAATTTGTTCAGCAAGGCATGACGTTTGAGCAAGCGCGCGAGGCCGTGCGCGCGACGACCGTGTTTACCACGCACACACCCGTGCCAGCCGGCAATGATACCTTTGCATTTGATCTCGTCGAAAAATATTTTGCGACGTTGTGGAAACAGATCGGCATCACCCGCGAACAATTTTTTGATCTCGCGCGCCAATACCTGCCCTGGGGCGCGGCAGAATTTTCGATGACCGTGCTGGCATTAAAGTTTGCCGGCGCAGCAAACGGCGTGAGCGAATTGCACGGCCAAGTCTCGCGCAAAATGTGGCATTTCCTGTGGCCCCAAAAATCGGAAGCCGAAGTGCCGATTGGGCATATCACCAATGGCGTCCATTCGCTGACCTGGCTCGCACCGGAATATCACACCTTGTTCGACGAATATTTTCCGCGCGATTGGCGCGACCGCATTGACGATCCTGAAATGTGGAATGCCATCGAAACCGTCCCCGATCAAGTCCTGTGGGACGCCCATCACAAACTCAAAACCCGGTTATTCGATTTCGTTCGTGGCAAATCGCCAGCGACGATCATGAGCGCGGATACCCTCACCTTGGGTTTTGCGCGCCGCTTTGCGACCTACAAACGCGCCGTACTTGCCTTCCGCGATCTTGAACGACTCAAACATATTCTCAACGCGCCGAACCGTCCAGTGCAAATTTTGTTTTCGGGCAAGGCACATCCCGCTGACGATCCGGGCAAGGAATTTATTCGGCAAATTGTCCAGTTCTCGCGACAACCGGGGTTCATCAGTCACATTGCCTTTGTCGAAGATTACGACATCAATCTCGCGCGCACGCTGGTTCAAGGGGTGGATGTCTGGTTGAACAATCCCCGCCGCCCGCTCGAAGCCAGTGGCACGAGCGGCGAAAAAGCCTCACTGAATGGCGCGCCGAATTTCAGCGTACTGGATGGGTGGTGGCGCGAAGGGTTTATCAAGAATGTGAATGGCTGGGCGATTGGCGAGGATCGCGCCTGGGAAGACACCAACGCGCAAGACGCCGCTGACGCAGAATCGTTTTACACAACACTTGAAAACGAGATCGTGCCAACCTTTTACCAACTTGATCCCGACGGCATTCCGCACGCCTGGGTGCGTAAAATGAAAGACACGATCAAGACCATTGCGCCGCGTTTTTCGACGATGCGAATGTTGAAAGAATACACCACCAATTACTATGTGCCAGCGGCGACCAAGTAATTGATCGTTCAGGATTGGTTGATCGGTGCGCTGAAATCTTGAATCCCAAGTCTGAAATATCGAATGACTTATTCCGCATCTTACTTTACCGCGCGCGAATCCTGGCGCGACTGGCGTATCGAAGCCAATTGGCTCATCACGCACGCGCACAGTAATGCAAACGCGCGCGTATTAGAGATCGGGTGCGGTGGCGGCGGCGTGTTACGCTTGTTGCGCGCGCGTGGCGCACTACCGGTTGGCGTGGATACGCTCGACATCGCACTGAACCTGGCACAAGAAAGACTGGACGCCGATACAGATAAAAAAAATTTGCATGCGTCCGCGTCCAGCCGCGTTCCATTGATTTTAATCGGCGCAGACAACGCGCTCCCTTTTCGCGCTGAATCGTTCGACGCGATCATCGGCCAGCACGTCATCGAACATTTGTCAGCGATAGACGCCGCGTTGCGCGAATGGTCGCGCTTGCTGAAACCGGACGGACGCCTTGTGCTTGCCACGCCTAATGCGCGTTATCCCGATCCCGCACATTTTGCCGATGCGGATCACGCGCACATTTTTTCGCCGGACGAATTGTGTGGCCTAGTCGAACGCGCCAATTTGATCGTCGAGTCTTGTGTAACCATATTTCCGTACCTTTCGCCGTTCCGCCCGCTCCGCGCATGCGGCATCCTGGCGCACCGCGTCTTTCAAGCCGCGCCCTATTTTTCATCACGCGGACGAACAATTTTACTTGCGGCACGAAAAACCCGCGTGGACGCCTCTGAAATGAATCTGAATTGAAACAATCTATTTGCCGTGTGATCGAAAATCAAAACCTATGGCCGGGTGTGCAAATGCTCGCATTCAACTCACCCGCGTTGGCGCACACGATGCGCCCGGGGCAATTCGCGCTCGCGCGCGATGCGACGCTCCGCGATCCGTATTTGCGCCGCGTCCTGTCTCTGTACCAAATCACCGATCACCGCGTCGCGTTCACCTTGCCTGCTACCGATCCCCTCGCGCACCGCGCGCGCGTCGGAGACGAGCTTGATCTGCTCGCGCCGCTTGGACACGCCATCGAATTCAACGTGAACACCCAGCACATTGTACTCATCGGCGCAGACCCACACCTTGCACCGCTGATCGCCATCGCTCAAGACGCCATCACGCACGGACACGCCGTCGTCCTCGTCACTCACACAACCACCGCGCCGTACATTTTTCCCGCGCACCTGTTAGCACCAGAAATCGAATATCGCGCCGAGGGCAATACGTTCGACCCGGAATTGATCGCGTGGGCAGATGCCATTGTTGCCAGCGGCAACAACGAATTGTACCGCACGCTTGCCAACGCAATTCGCGACGTGCGGTATCGGCTCGAAGAAAATTTCGCGCGAGTGATCGCCACACTCCCGATGCCGTGCGGTGTGGGCGCGTGCGGCGCGTGCGCTGTAGATACCATCCACGGCGTGCGGTTTGCTTGTGTGGATGGTCTATCATTCGACCTGGTCGAATATGAAAATCGGAGAGCGCGATGAATCGTCTATTTGATCAAGCATCCGAGCGCGTGCATCACCTCGCCCAGACTATCGAAACGCACACGCACACCATTCCATTGCTCGGCGTCCTGACGCGCGCGACGCGCGCCTTTACCGAAGATCGTTGCTCGATGGTCGCGGCGGCGTTGTCGTATTACGCCATCCTGTCCGTATTTCCATTGATGCTTTTTCTGATGACGGTTGCCAGTTTGTTTATGCCGCCGGACCGCGTGGCGCGCACGGTGGCTGGTTTTTTTTCCGCCAATCTACCGTTTAGCAGTACCGTTCTGCAAACCAATTTGCAAGAAGCGGCGAAATTGCGCGGCACGCTGACCATTGCCGCCGCCCTGGGTTTCCTTTGGACGGCCGCGGGCGTATTCGATCTTTTGCAACTCGGTCTCAACCGCGCGTTTCGTGTGACACGGCATCGCCCCATGTGGCGGCAACGCATTGTGTCCGTCGGCATGGTCACGGGCGTCAGTCTCTTGTTCGGCGTCAGTCTCGGTACCACCACGCTCGTGCGGCTTGGAGTGCGCAGTCATCTGATTCAGCGCCACGATTTATGGGTGGACGCGATCCTGACGGGCGGCACCCTTTTATTGAGCGTGATCGTTTTTGGTTTGTTGTACCGCTTTGGTCCGTATGATCGCATTGTGCGCTGGCGCAATGTCTGGCTCGGCGCATTCGTCGCATCAATCCTTTGGGAAATTGCCAAGCTGGTTTTCGCGCTATACCTCACCGATTATGCCGCGCTGGATAGCGTCTATGGTTCGGTCGGCGCAATTATTTCGATCATGCTGTGGAGCTATATTACCGCGCTGATCTTTTTGTTCGGCGCGGAAATTGCCGCCGTGCAAAGCGGCGCGCGCGCGCGCGAAAAAACCGGCGACGAATGGTGGGCGCTGACCGCATAATGACAACGCTTGAACTCGCACCCGATTACAAACGCAGTCTCAGTTTAACCAATCCAATCTTGCTCGCGGCAGGCGGCTATGGCATAACCTTCGAGCCAACCCAGGTTGGCGCACTGGTCACATCGCCGCTCACATTGCGCGCGCGCGCCGGCGCGCCGCTTCCGCGCGTGATCGAAATTTCTGGCGGCGGGATGCTCCGCACCGGCGCGGCAAACCCAGGACTGACCACAGTGGTCCGCGACTATCGGCACAGCTGGGCATCCAGCCCAATTCCGATCATCATCGCGTTCGCGGCGCAAGGCGTGGACGATTGGGCAACGATGGCAAGACAGATTGAAAACATTAGCGGAGTTGGTGGCATCGAACTTGATCTGAATCCCACGATCAACGCGCGCAATGCCATTCGCGCGGTGCGCGCCGCCAGCGAATTGCCCATTCTCGCCAAGCTTGATCTCGACAATGCGCGCGCCATTGCCGAGACCTGTCTTGCCGCTGGCGCAAACGCGCTCGTCGTTGCGCGCGCGCCGCGCGGGATGTTGATGGTCAACGGCAAACCCTGGCACGGACGCTTGTTCGGGCCTGTGGCAAAACCTTTCGCGCTTGACGCGGTTGCCGCGATTGCCAAGCAAAACTTGGGTGCGCCGATCATGGCGTGCGGCGGCGTGCATTCAGCCGACGATGCGCGCGAATTTTTCGCGGCGGGTGCATGTGCGATTGAAATCGAAAGCGCGGAATGGATCGAGCCAGGAATTGCGACCAGGATCGCAAAAGAATTGGCGGGCGAAAGATCAGGCAGGACGCAAACAAACGCGGATGAACATGCATCAAACCCAGATTAAAAGTGATCCAAGCGAGGGTGAAGCATTCTTGGGCGGCACGAAATTCGTGCCGAGAGCAAAAGCCTAGTCCGAAAAGCCGCGCTGGATCGATATTGCCAGTTTGCGCGCAGAACAATTTCAATTTCTCGGCGCGGAAACCTTGGCATTGCTCAAGCCGGATGTAAATGGGCAACAGTAAAAACAAAATTGGACGCAGATTGATGTGGGATAACGCGGATTTGCTTTTTTACCTACGCGCGTCCACATTCGTCTGCGTCCTTTTTTTGCTTGCGGGGTGCGCGTTCGCCGCGTCAGTTACGCCGTCTCCAACCACGCCGCCCCGCACACCAATGATGCTTCCGCCCGCAACCACAACACCCACACGCAAGCCACCTGCGCCACCGCCAGCGTGGTGGGATAGCCAAGTTGTCATGCCGCCGGATGCCGAGTTTACGGGCGATGCCAAACACGCCACCTGGACAATGCGTGCCACGAACGCCGATGGCTTGCGTGATATTCTATTGCGTCAGGCGAGCGCGGCGGGTTATCAAACATTTGTCGTCACGCAATCGCCAAGCGCGATCTATGATGTATTGATGGTCAAGGGGCAAACGGCGTTCGCAGTTAATCTCACGCTCGGCATTGACGCCATTACGATCACCGCCCTCCAGGTCGGCGTGATGCACGTGAAAATTTCCGGCGTGGTGAATCTCGAAACGGATTTGCCGCTACGCACTCATTTGGATACCACACCGGGAAGTGAAGCGTCATTCGGCACTGCGCTACCCAGCCCGCAATGCGCCACGTGCCAATATTTCATCAACGTGCATATCGCGCCGTTCAAGGGACCTGGCGTGTACGATTCTAAACCGGGGACATCCATTATTGACATTGAGGTGATCCCAGGCGGCGATCCGATGCAAGATGATTATCGCTGGGCGCAAGTGTGTCTCGTCGCGGTGAACCCAATCAACGCAAGCTTTACGTGTGGGAGTTTGCAAAACGTGAACGATCAGACCAAGCGGATTGATATTAGCGGAAGCTGGGTACAACCGTAAATCGGAATGCCGCACGCCCTTTAGCGCGCTATGGCGTTGGGTTTTTTCGGCGGTGAATCCACGATGAGCGTGACGGGGCCATCGTTGGAAATGTTGACCAGCATCATCGCTTGGAATTTTCCAGTTTCGACACGCACGCCGTATTCGCGCATCAAGGTAACAAATTTTTCGATCAGCGGTTCGGCGATTTCGGGGCGCGCGGCGGCGATGAAATCAGGACGGCGGCCGTGGCGCGCATCGGCATAGATTGTGAACTGCGACACGACGAGCGCGCTCGCGCCAACATCGAGCAGAGAGCGATTAAATTTACCAGCGGCATCTTGAAATATCCGCAACGTCACAATTTTCTGCGCGAGCCATTGCGCATCGCGTTCGTCATCGTCATGCGTCACGCCGATCAGAATCACCAAGCCGGTCGCAATCGCTCCGACGATCTCGCCTTGCACACTCACACTGGCTTGGCGTACTCGTTGAATCACCGCTCGCATTGCGCCCCTTGCTTAAAACTCTAAACTCTGGTATGATTTTGCCACTACCGAATGGAGTCGCCCGTATGTACAAATTATTGATGACGTGGGATATTCGCACCGGACGCGAATCAGAATATTTTGAATTTGTCGTACAAGAATTTGTCCCGAAACTCCAACGCCTGGGCGTGCAACCGACTGAAGCGTGGTATACGGTATATGGCAATGCGCCGCAAATTTTGACGGGCGGCGTTGCCGACAGCCGCGCGGATTTGGAAAATGTGTTGGCAAGCGACGATTGGAAGACCTTGCAAGAAAAATTACAGGGCTTGGTTAGTAACTTTAGTTTCAAGATTGTGCCCGCCACCGGACATTTTCAATTGTAACCAGCATACAAAATGATTAGGGATACCGCGCGGCTCGGATGCGGTATCCCTAATTTTTTTTGCCGACGGATTCAGACGTTATTTGGTTTCCGGTTTGGTTTCCGGTTTAGTTTCTGGTTTAACGTCCGCTTGAGTTTCCGACTTGGTTCCAACTGGCGATTCTGTTTTAGCTTGCGCTTGCGTTTCGGTTTTTGCTTCAGCCGCCGGTTTGCCATCGCTGGTTGGCGATTTTGTGTCGCCCGTCACGGTGCTGGATGTTGCTTTGCGGCTATCGGTAATATACCAGCCCGAACCTTTGAAAATTATGCCGGTCGGGTGAAATATCTTGTGCACGTTCCCAGCACATTCAGGACAGAGCCGCACCGGTTCATCGCGCATGGATTGCAAACGTTCAAACCGCGTCCCGCACGTTTCACATTCGTATTCATAGATTGGCATCGTCGTTCCGCTCCCTAGAATTGATCAAGGGCAGGGATCAACCCTGCCCCAGTGTAATGTTCACGCCTGGATTATAAAACTATTTTTTGCGTCGGTCAAATACATAGCGGCTACCGGGTAACAATTCAATATAGCGCATGACTTCGTCGGCAACTGCCTCAATTTGGATCGGATGCTCCAACGCCCGTTGTTCGCTCGACACAATCGCAATACCGACGCTAATGGCCGGCGAACGGTAGGGATTGCCCCGGCGATCCACTGCATCCAAGACACAGCTATGTTGCTGAGCTTCGGCGCTATAGTACGCCGGGACAGCATGATCGAATCGGTCGATCACGGTTTGCGCTATCGGGACGGCATATTGCGGCGAACACACGACCACAAACTCGCCGCTAAAGAGACGGGCAACGCAATACGCTTGATCATGCACGGTGCTAATCGAATCCGTGAGCGTCTGGGACAACATGTGCAAGACAGTATCTGTTTGCGCCCAACCGTACTCGGCTTGATACGCAGTGTAATGCATCAAGCGCACAAACAAGACCGCCATTGGCTGACGCTGGTTAATCCATTCCCGAATAATATTTTCAACCTCTAATTCGCTAAGCCAATTTGGATTGATCTGCGACATCGCGTCCCCCTGCGCTGTGGTTCGACCGAGCTAGTTGCGCCGACGGTCATCCCCCCCACGGCGATCATCCATCTGACGGCGGTCATCCGCATAGCCAGACGTGAGCTCTTGGCGACGGTCAGTATTCTTGCGACGACCATCGCCCTGGCGACGATCAACAATATAACGACTGGACTGGGAATTTTCAATATAATCAAGCACTTGGTCTGCCAACTGTTTGATCTGAATGGGATGCTCCAAAGCTCGTTGCTCACTTGAGATGATGGCAATACCTACGCTGACAATCGGCGAACGGACGGGATTGCCTCTGCGATCCACAACATCCAACACACAACCCCGTTGCTGAGCTTGCACGCTATAATGCGATGGAATCACGCGATCGAATTGAGCAATGCTGGCTTGCGCCAGCGCTTCGGCGTTTTGCGGCGCGCACACAATAATAAATTCGTCGTTGAGCAGGTACGCGGCAAAACTATCTGCGCCAGCGCTGTGCTTGAGCGCATCCGTGACCACTTGCTTGAGCAACTGCAACACGGCATCCGTTTTGAGCCAACCGTACTCTTTTTGATATGCCGTGAGATGAAACAAACGCGTGAACAAAATTGACATCGGCTCACGCTGATTAATTCGTTGGCGAATAATTTGTTCAATCTCGGTGCCGCGAATCAGCCCACTGACATTCGTATTCAACATTCCAACCTCTGACCAACCCGAGTCACCAGCCGTTTCTATTTGCGGCGACGATCCAAGGCATACTGACTGCCGGGCAAGGATTTCACATATTTTTTCAAGTCGGCGGCTTGTTCCGCCACTTGACCGGGATGACGCAAATCGCGATGCTCGTTGGAGATGACTGCAATGGACACGGTCAACAACGGCGCGCGAAATGGATTGCCTTGGCGATCAACCGCTTGAATGTATCCCCGCCTGCGATCCGCGTCAGTATAAAAACGCGGCACGGTCGCATCAAATTGTGCGACAATACTTTGGGCAATCGCCTCAGCGCAACTTGGCGTGCTGATCACAACAAAATCATCGCCGCCGATATGTCCGACAAAATCGTCTTTGCCACCTACGGTACGCACGGCGTCAATAATTTGTTGCGCCAAAGTTCGAATCACCTGATCGCCTTGAAGCCAACCATATTCATCGTTGAAGGCTTTGAAATTGGTCAGGTCAACGTACAGCACCGCAAGCGGTTTACGTTCCACTAGTCGCTGGCGTACAATCTGCTCGATCAATTGATTGCCCGGCAAGGTCGTCAACGGATTAGCGCCAACATCGCGCGCACTGCGCCGCAAATGCGCTTGGATCCGACTCGTCAACTCGTCCAGTTCAAACGGCTTGGTCAGATAATCGTCCGCGCCAATTTGGAAACCGCGCACTTTGGATTCGGTTTGATCTTGCGCGGTCAGCATAATCACTGGCACCGTCACCGTTGCCGAGTCTTGCCGTAACTGCTTGCACACTTCAAAGCCATCCATGCCCGGCATGTTCAAATCCAACAAAATCAAATCGGGCGGGGTTTTGTGCGTGAGCATCAATGCTTCAATACCAGATGCCGCTTCCATCACATAATAACCTTCAAGGGCAAGCGATTTGATGACCATTCGTCAATGACAAGAATTTTACGCTCAGTGGAATTTGGAATTTGCATTTTTAGGATTCTACACCGAATCTAACTTTTCTTCAATAGGACGATCTGCCGCCAACTCGCGCACAAGTGTTTGCCATTCGGCAAGCGTCAGGGTTTCGGCGCGGCGGGCTGGATCAATGCGCGCGCGCGTCAAGCTCGCGGCAACGTGCGCCGGTGGCAACGCCAAGCCATGCGCGAGCGAGTTGCGCAGTTGCTTGCGTTTTTCGCCAAAGCCCGCCCGCACAATCTCGAACAAGCGCGCCACGTCCGCCCTGTCAGCGCCGGGGCGTTCAAACACATCCAAACGCACCACTGCCGATTCGACTTTCGGTGGCGGATAGAATGCGCCAGGCGCAATCGTTCGCACGATGCGCACGCGCGCGAAAAACTGAACGCTCACCGCCAGCAAATTCATATCGGGCGGTTGCGCGATCATGCGTTGCGCCACTTGACGCTGAACCATCACTACGATTATGCTTGGCTTGGGCGTCGCTTCAAGAATATGCCGCAAAATTGCCGATGTAATATAGTAAGGTAAATTTGCGACAACCTTGAACGGGATAGAAACAGGGGCAGGATTGCTCCCTGCCCCTGCATTGTGGTTTGCGTGTAGCGTCAGCCAAGTGCTTGGTGCGGCATCGAGAATATCGCCATGAATAATGTCCACCTGGGGAACGTCTGCAAAATCCGTTTGCAGTTTATCCGTCAACTCGCGATCTACTTCAACGGCGACCACTCGGCCGGCGTGTTGCGCCAATACGCGCGTCAAATGGCCCAAGCCGGGTCCAATTTCCAAGACGGTGTCCGCCGCGGTCACATCACCTGCCGCAACGATACTTGCCAAAATCCGCGGATCGGTGAGAAAGTGTTGCCCGAATCTTTTTTGCGGTTTCAAACCGCGTTCGTCGAGTGTCTCTTTGATGCTCATGGGTTTAGCGTTTCGTCGTCAGTTCTTTTGGCGTGTCCGGCAAGAGCCAGTGAATTTGATCGGCTGGCGGCGGGGGCCACAATTGATACGTGTCCACCCACTTGTACCACAAAACCAGGTCGGCTTCATTATAGCCAAGGTCAACGCGGCGGCCCTTAATCCGGCCACCGGTGTCACCGGCCAAGCCCAAACCATAACCAGGGATATACAGCACAGAACGTAAATTGATCACTTTGGGATCAACCGCCACAATGCCTGTGCCGGCTTGCAAACCCAGGTAGGTAATTCCAAATTCAGGGTGCGTGCGCGCTTTGCCGGAACTCGCGGCGGTGTAGGATGTCGCGAGAATCCGAATTTTGCGCCAATAGTCCAACGCTTGGCCGTTGGGCAAAGTCAAAGATTGCTTGGTAATTCGCGTGCCATAGTTGATAATTTGCGTGACGGGCGTCGCATCAATCCATTCCTTATCCACCGAACGTTTCACTTCGCGCCCGTTTTCGTATAACACGCGAATCGTGCGTTTCTTGACACCCACAACGCCAACCTGGGCATTCGCGCGCAGATCAATATCGAGCGCCGAGTCCGGCTGGTAGGACGTTTCAAACGGAATATATTCCGATTCGGTGATCAAGTCTTCGCGAACGCGCATCACCGTGATCTGCATTCCATCGCGTAACGACTCGGTTGCCGCTGGAGTCGCATAATCTTTATTCTCTAGCCGGATGCCTTCACCTGCCAGCGCATCGGTTACGGTTGCGCCCAGTGTGCGTGTGCGAATCGTTCGCCCATCCACATTGATCGTCGCCGCGCGCGAGCGTCGGATAAACACTTGATAACCTGGCGTAACCGGCGTGCCCAGGTCAGGGGCAACGGCATCGCCCAAATAAACGACCAAGCCCGCTTGACGCAATGCTTCGCCGAGTGTTGGCGCGGTAGTGTAGAGCGTTGTGAGCGCGCCATTGTCATTGAGTTGAATGGGGATGGCGCGTTGCACCACAATTTGCGGCATCGCGGTGTCGGCAAGTGGCACAAACGGCGCAACCGCTTCCACTTGGGTGCCATCCATGAAAACACGATCGCCTGGCTTGATAAAGACACTGCTTTCGCGCAACACATCGCCAACTGTTTTGCTTTGGGTGCGCCGCGTCACCGTGCCGCCATCCGCCTGGATTGCGACCGGCTGGGCAAGTTGAATCGTGATGGATTGGTTCGTCGGGACAGGCGCATCGAGTGCGGGAAACACCAGGTCTTCCGGGGCAAGCACCAACGCGGCATCATGCAACACGCCCGCCACAGTCGTTTGGTTGGAACGAATCGTGCGCGCCTGATGATTGATCTGGAGCGTAACGGATCGCAGTGTTGCCGTATAGCTCCAGCCCATCGTCACTAGCGCGAGCAAGGTAGCCCCTAGCCCAAAAATCGGTAGGTTGCGGCGCACCCGCGCGCGCCATGAACGCAGTGGTGGAGGAAATAAATTTGAAAACAGAGGATCGTTCGTGGTCATAAATAAAATTGGTCGTGCAACTTTTGGTTGAAACGCACGCCCCGGCTTGAACAATCTAGCCAGCTCCAGCCAGGTACCCCGACGGCACCCGAAAGTGACGACTTACCGTTGCTGTCTTCCGACCCTGGCGGGGTTTGTCGGCTTTCGCCGCGTCGGACCCAACCTTCATCGCCACTTGGACCATTCAGTCCCGAAACGCACGCCCCTAGAAAAGCCTTCAACCCCGCTAAAGCGGATTGCGGGTCAGCTATCCGAAGATAGAATCAGGGCACCGCTAGCTCCCCATCTAGCACGACCGCAAAGAGTTTAGTCGAAAAGCGAGATAATGTCAAAAAACAGTCGCCAGCCTACAGTCGACAGTCATCAGAAAAATACAGTTGACTGTTGGCTGTGGATTGGCGACTGAAAGAGCGGAGAGGGCGGGATTCGAACCCGCGAGGCTCATCACCTACACGCTTTCCAAGCGTGCGCACTAGGCCAAACTATGCGACCTCTCCAAATTAGTGCGCTAGTTGAGCGACCTAACTAACCAACTATTGCACTAGGCAACTAAACGAGCGGAGAGGGAGGGATTTGAACCCCCGGTGGACTTGCGCCCACACGCGATTTCGAGTCGCGCGCACTAGACCGGACTATGCGACCTCTCCAAGTTCGCGGCGATTATAGCACAAGGTAAGTAAAGTGCCAAATCGGTTTGCGGCGTTTTGCCGCTGATTTGAAGTACGCTATAATATGTGTGGCAATTTTGCAAGGGAGGCATCCAATGCCATTCTATACGGTGAACCTGGACGCGATTTTAGACGAGTTGGAAATTCCAACGATCAAATCGGCGCGCATCGAAGTGGATCGTTATATCCAGGAAATTCTTGGCACAATTGACGCCGATAGCGAGACCGTGTGGCCCCTACTGAGCGAAAAGTTAAAAGACCCGCAGTGGACGAATGATTTCAAAAAACAATTGAAAGCGAAATGGGACGCGCGTGATTGGCGTCAAGGTTTGTTGAGCTAACCATGCGGGCATTTCTAAAACGCGATGGCATCAGCATAGGCATTATCCTGTTTCTCACGTGCGTGATGACCAACCCACTTGTCCTGCACCTAGCCAACGCCGTGGAAGACAAGCAAGATAGCTTGCTCAACGTGTGGATTATCGCGTGGGTGGGTCACGCGCTCATCACCGCTCCGCTCAATCTGTTCAACGCGAATATTTTCTATCCCTACCCCAACACGCTCGCCTACTCGGAAACGCTGTTGCCGCAAGGGTTGTTCGCGCTTCCGTTCAACCTCGCGTTCAACAATACGATCCTGGGCTATAATCTCGTTCTGCTCGCGTCATTCTTCCTCGCCGCATATGCAATGTATCTATGCGTGTTCGAGCTCACGCGGCATCGCGGCGCGGCGCTGATCGCGGGCACGATCTTTGCGTTCAACCCCTACAACCTGGGTAACCTCGCGCAAGTGCAATTGCTTTCGTTCGGCTGGTTGCCGCTTGCAATAATGTATTTGCGAAAACTCTTGACCGAGGACCAAGGACGAAGGACGACCCAAGGAATTATTTCGCGCCTGGCCTCGCGCAACTCGATTTTGTTCGCGCTCTTTTTTTCGCTCCAAGCCCTCGCATCATTTTACTATGCGTTTCTCGCCGGGTTCGCCGTTGCGCTCTATATTGTTTGGGATTTGATCATTCATCGCTGGCATCGGTCCACCGTGATCCGCGTTTTATTTTCTGCTGTGATGATCGCGCTTGTTGTCATTCCATTCTTTCTACCCTACTTGCAAGTCCAACGTGAAATGGGCTTTGAACGCACCATCGCCGAAAGCGAACCATTCAGCGCATCGCTCAAACTCTACACCGAGGTCTCGCCGCAAAATCTGCTCTACGGCAACCTGCTCGCGCCGCGTCCACCGATCATGCTCGGCGGCTATCCGCTCGACAACTTGTTTCCTGGTGTCATCGCGATCGTGCTTGCGATGATCGGACTCGGCGCCGCAAAAAATCGTGACCGCTGGTTTTACTTGATCCTTTTCGCGTTTGCCTTTATGCTTTCGCTTGGGCCACGTTTATTCCTTGCGCCGTCCGTTAGCACAGACCTCATCCTGCCGTACCACTGGCTCTACGATTTTTTCCCATTGATGAAAGCACTCCGCGCACCGGTGCGGTTTGATGCGCTCGTGATGTTTGCATTGGCGGTGCTTGCCGGGTTGGGATTCCAGAAGGCAACCGGCAGAATGCCGAATGCGGAAAACAGGTTACTGCCGACGGCCTTTTGCTTACTGCTGACTTTTTTCATTATGCTCGAATATCTCGCGCTTCCCGCCGCAAACATTACGCCTGTGCCGGTCTGGGCCGAAATTCCACAATACGTCCGCTGGCTAGCACAACAACCACCCGGCGCAATCCTGGAACTACCGATGATCGCGAGCGATCCAACTCAGCCGCTCGATTTGACCACGCAATATCTTTCGACGTATCACTGGCACACCACACCGGATGGCTATAGCGGATTCAATCCACCGCGACGCGGCGAGATCGCGTATGAGATGAAATCATTTCCGAATGAACGGTCCCTTAGTTTGTTACAAAAACTCGACACCGAGTTTGTTATCATCCAGAGCAAACAACTTGGCGATTGGAACCAACAACGCGAAACACTGGGTCATGTCATTGGCATTCAACTGGCGCAACAATTGGGCGATACGTTCATTTATCGCGTGGTGCATTTACCGTCAAGCGCCGCACTCGCCGCACAAATGTATTTGCCCAATCCGGCCGCGCCCAACCAAACTTATTTTGCCGATCTCATCATCCGCAATCGCGGCCAGTCTAGTTTTGCAATCAAGCCGACGGACGAACTGCGGCTGTTTGCAATTTGGAGCAATGGCACGCGCGTTCAGATCAACGCGCAGATGCCACTCGTGACATCCAGCGTATCCATCGTGCCAATCCGCTTGACCGCACCCGCGCAACCTGGGAATTATCAATTACAGTTGCAAGTGTTCGGCGATGGCTTGGGCCCCTGGGATCTCACCGGCAACGTCACGGTGAGCAATGGCGATGCGATCCAGCAAGCACTCGTGCCTGCGCGCGTTGCCTTGTACTCGACGCTGAAAACACAATATGCCGCTGGCGAAACGCTCGCGCTTGATCTGACTTGGTTGCCGCTCAACAAAATTGACGCATACTATAGCGTGTCCGTGCGCATCGTGGATGCACACGGCAATAAAATTGCCGCGGTTGATCGCGAGCCAATGGGACGCACATTCCTGTGGACGCCCAATGTCGCGGTGCCTGATCAATTTACGCTCACCCTGCCGCCCAATCCGTCACCGGGCGCATACACCATTCAGGTGAAAATGTACCAAGCCGATCAAGGCATTGACGCGCTACTGCTCGATGAAAATTATACGCCGCACGAAACCATCACGCTGGGCACCTTCACCGTAAAATAAAAACAGGGCGAGCCGCTGGCTCGCCCTGCTCACTATTCTGTTCCTACTTGCGATTTCAAATACGCCTCGATGAATTCGTCCAATTCGCCATCCAGCACCAAATCGGTGCGCGATGTTTCGTGTTCAGTGCGATGGTCCTTGACCATTTGGTACGGATGCAAAACGTACGAACGAATTTGATTGCCCCAGCCCGCTTCCACGTGCTGGCCTTTCAGGCGCATTCGCTCTTGCTCTTTCTTTTCGATCTCTAGTTCAACCAAACGCGAACGCAACACTCTGAACGCACTCTCCTTGTTTTGCAACTGCGAGCGCTGATTCTGGCACGTCACAATAATCCCCGTCGGAATGTGCGTGAGCCGCACCGCCGTCGAAACTTTTTGGACGTTTTGGCCGCCGTGTCCTGACGCATGATAGATATCGATCTTGACCTCGTCCGGCTTGATCTCGATTTCCGCCGCATCGTCAATTTCCGGATAGACTTCGATGAGCGCGAACGAGGTGTGCCGCCGATGGTTCGCGTCGAATGGCGAAAGCCGCACCAGCCGATGCACCCCGCGCTCGGCTTTGAGCCGCCCATACGCGTACTCGCCCACAAATTGAATCGTCGCCGATTTGATCCCAGCTTCGTCCCCCGGCATTTCTTCCAAAACTTCGGTGCGATACGCTTTAATGTCGCCATACCGCACAAACATGCGAAACAACATGGACGCCCAATCTTGCGATTCGGTCCCGCCCGCACCAGAGTGAATCGCCAGAATAGCGTTGTTGTGATCGTATTCCCCGGCGAACAGCAGATTGAATTCGAGCGTCGCCAATTGCTTTTCGAACGCGGCCGTCTCGCTTTCGATCTCGGTTATCATGTCCGTGTGATTTTCTGCCAGCGCGAGTTCCAGCATCTCGGCGGCATCTCGCGCGCGATTGGACAAGTTGCGCCAAGTGGTCGTTACCTCCTTGAGCGCGGTCAGATCGCGCATCGCCTTTTGCGCCGCGATGTTATCATTCCAAAAATCAGATTGCGCCGCCGCGTGTTCCATTGCGGCAACCCGTTTTTCTTTGCCCGCGATGTCAAAGACGCTCCAGAAGCATCGCCAGGTGCGTGTTCAGTGCGTTCAGTTTCGCTTGTAGGTCTTCCATGTGTTGTGAATCCTTTCAAGAAAACAACCGATCGAAAAAAATTTCCGTCCTCCGTCGTTGGTCTTGCGTTATGCAAACAGTCCGTCCACAAATTCTTTCGCGTCGAATTCCGCAAAATCGTCTATGCCTTCGCCAGTACCAATAAATTTGATCGGCACGGCAAGTTCTTTCACAATTGCAAACACAATGCCGCCCTTGGCTGTGCCATCGAGTTTCGTCAAGATCAAGCCGGTGAGCGGCGTGGCTTCTTTGAACGCACGCGCTTGTTGCAAACCATTTTGTCCCGTCACCGCATCCAGCACCAATAAAGTTTCGTGCGGCGCGGTCGGATCGGTTTTCTTGAGCACCCGCGCAATTTTTTCCAGCTCCTTCATCAAATTAAATTTGGTCTGCAACCGTCCCGCCGTATCCACGATCAAATAATCAACGTGGCGCGCGTTCGCTGATTGCCAGGCATCATACGCCACCGCGCCGGGATCGGCTTCAGGCTGATGCGCGACCACATCCACGCCGACACGTTGCCCCCAGATTTTTAATTGATCGATGGCGGCGGCGCGAAACGTATCGCCCGCCGCAAGCAGTACTTTATGATTTTGCGCTTTCAAATAGTGCGTCAACTTGCCGATGCTCGTGGTCTTGCCCGCGCCATTCACGCCAACGACGAGCACCACACACGGCAAGCCATTGGACAATTTGAGTTGGGCATCCTGGGTTTGGAGCATCGCCGCAAGTTCTTCCTTGAGCAGGTCACGCACTTGGGCGGCCTCGCGCACATGTTCCTTATCGGTGCGCACGCGCAAATGATCCACGAGCGCAATCGTCGTATCCACGCCCACATCCGCGCCGATCAACGTCTCTTCGAGCGTGGTCCAGAATTCTTCGTTGACCTCGTTCTTGGCAACGAGCGCGGTGATCTTGGTCAAAAATGATTCGCGCGTTTTCGTCAAACTCTCTTTGACTTGGGTTTTGCGTTTTAGAAAATTAAACATTCCTTGTCCTGCCAACGAATTTCCGCCGTGCATTATACACGATGCGCGATGAAAAACAAAAGGTCGCCTTGTCCGCGACCTTTTGTTTTTCTGGTTTCTATCAACTGCTATTGCACTTCGACCGTGCCCCACTCGCCGATCATTTGCATGAGCGGCTCTTGCAAGACGCCATAGTTGGTGCTGTGATTCGGAAAATCGAGTTGCACCGTGCCTTGTGGGTTTGGCACATAGAACGTAAACCGATCGCGCCCGTTTGCGCTGACGAGCAGTGACAATAATTCCTTCAAGCGCCGCACTTCTTCGTCGTGATCTTGCGAGCGCGTCAAACGAATATACACATGGCGCGCCGGTTGATAGCGCGCAGGCGATTCCGCCGCGCGAGTTGGCACAGGTGTTGCCGCTGGCACAGCCGCGTGCGCTCCGCCATTACTCCCATTCGGCTTGGTGTGTCCGTTGCCATCGCCTGTGTCATGCCCATTGGGCTTGAACGGTGCAGTTACCGCCGCCGACGGATGATTCGCGGAGGTTGTCTGATGGTTCGCGGTTGGCGGTTGACTGGCGACTGCTGATTGCCCCTTGTCCACCATCCACTCGCCCTCATCCGGCGGTTCTTCGGGCGGTGGCAGGTTCGCAATGGCATCTTCATAGCTCATCGGCAGGTCATCGATCAATTCTGCCACATCCACCATCGCCGCTTGATGATCATCCGCAGGCATGGCATATTGAATCGGCGCATTCGATGAACTCGGCACGGGCTGGGAATGATCCGTCGGCGGCACATTCGGATCATCCGACACGGCGGGTGGATCGTATTCATCCGCGCTATCGCACAAAATTTGTGTTTTGCCGTCGCGTAATTCGACCTTGCCACGCGCCAGCACAATCGCTTCAAGACGCCACAGATCGCGCGTGCGTTCATATATTTTCGGGAACACGGTAATCTCGGCGGTGCCGGTTGGATCTTCAACCTGAATGAACGCCATGGTGTCGCCTTTTTTTGTTTGAATCACGTGCGCGTTGGTGACGACACCGGCAAGCGCAACTTTTTGTCCGACCAGCGATTCATCAATTTGATTGACGAAATGCGTGACTTGTTTACTGTTCGCTTTCGCCAAACGCATCAACGGATTGTCCGAAAAATATGCCCCCGTCAATTCTTTTTCATCGGCCAGTTTATCGCGATTGGGGACTTCGGGTTCATCGGGTAACGTGCCGAATGTATCCGCCATCAACCCAGGGGCAAGACTCGTCGCGCCAAACATCGACAGTTGACCACGATCGCTTGCCTGGTGCGCCGCTTGGCTCGTCGCCAACATACGATCCAAGACTTTGAGCAATTGCGAGCGACGACCGAAACGATCCAGCGCGCCGGCTTTGGCGAGCGATTCCAACACGCGGCGATTCACCAAACGCAAATCAACGCGGTGACAAAAATCGTCCAACGATTTGAACGCGCCGCCCGCTTTGCGCGCATCCACGATCACCTTAACCGGACCACTGCCCACATTCTTGATCGCGCTCAGCGAAAAATAAATCGCTTTGCCGTCGGGCGCAATCGCAAACTCGGCATCGCTCGTGTTTACATCGGGCTTGACGACGTCAATGCCCATGCGGCGGATCTCGCCGACCAACTGCCCAACTTTTTCAATGGTGCCGGTTTCAGTCGTGAGTAACGCGCTCATATATTCAATTGGATAATGCGCTTTGAGATACGCGGTTTGACAGGTAAGCACCGCATAGTCGGCGGCGTGCGCTTTATTGAAACCGTACCGCGCAAAAAATTCCACGTCATCAAAAATCTTTTCGGCGACGGCGAGCGTAATAATCCCTTGCTTTTCCGCGCGCTCGATAAAGTGCGCGCGTTCCTTGAGAATTTTTTCCTTGTCTTTTTTGCCAACCGCTTTGCGCAAAAAGTCGGCGTCCGACGCGGTATAGCCCGCCAGTTGCATCGCAATTTCCATGATCTGTTCTTGATAGACCATGATGCCAAACGTCTCTTCCAAAATCGGTTGGAGACTCGGATGCTTGTATTCAACTTTTTCGTCGCCGTGCAAACGATTGATGTAGCTGGGAATGTAATCAATTGGACCGGGGCGATACAAACTAATCGTCGCGACGATATGCTCAAATTTGCGCGGGCGCATCTGCATCAGAACTTTGCGCATGCCCTGACCTTCGACCTGGAACACGCCAGTCACATCACCCCGCGCCAGCAAATCAAAACCCTTTTCGTCTTCAACCGGAATGTTGTACAGATCAAACACAGCCCCATGTCGCTTTTCGATCAACTCGCACGCGCGTTTCATAATCGTCAGCGTGGCAAGACCGAGATAGTCCATCTTGAGCAAGCCCACACGCTCCAGAATGCCCATCTCAAATTGCGTGACTGGAAAGCCGCCGGAATCTTCGCCTTTGGTCGGGCGATGGAGCGGCACATAATCCGCCACGGGGCGATCCGTGACGACGACGCCTGCCGCGTGCGTGCTGGCATGGCGCGCCACGCCTTCGAGCGCGCGCGCGTTATCAATCAACTTGTGGAGATAATCACTGCTTTCGTACACTTGTTTGAACTCGGGCACCGATTCGAGACATTCATCGAGTTTGGTATTGGGCGCGGTTGGCAACAACTTGGCAACACGATCCACTTCGGCGAGCGGATAATCGAGCGCGCGTCCCACATCACGGATCGCCGCTTTTGCGCCAAGCGTTCCAAACGTGACGATCTGCGCGACATTGTCTTTGCCGTATTTCTGAATCGTATACGAGATCAACTCGGAGCGGCGATCATCTTGAAAGTCCAAGTCAATATCCGGCATCGAAATACGACCTGGGTTGAGAAACCGTTCAAAGATCAAGCGATGCTGGAGCGGATCAAGATTCGTAATGCCACAGCAATACGCCGCCATCGAACCGGCGGCGGAACCGCGTACGTTGTACCAAATATTTTGGGTGCGCGCAAAGCGGCACAAGTCCCACACGATCAGGAAATACGTATCAAAGCCCATTGTATGCACAACGCCCAGTTCATAATCAAGGCGGGCGCGCGCGGCGGGACTGCCATTCGGAAAATATTTCTTAAACCCGATTTCGCACAGTGAGCGCAGGTACGATTCGGCGGTATAGCCCTCTGGCACGGGAAAAATCGGCAAGCGATAGCCGTTGAAATCGAGATTGATGTTACAACGTTCGGCGACGGCGAGCGTGTTGGCAATCGCTTCAGGGACTTCGCGCCAGACCGCGCGCATTTCATCCGACGATTTCAAATAATAATCCGCGCCATCCATCCGCATTCGTTTAGGATCATTGACGACGGTACCCGTCTGGATGCACAGCAACACGTCTTGCGCCACCGCATCCTGGGGACGTAAATAATGCGCGTCGTTCGTCGCGACCAGTGGCAAATTAAATTCGCGCGCGAGCGCGATCAACTCTTTATCTAGCCCGGCAAATTCGGCAATGCCATGCTCTTGCAATTCCACATAGAACCGCTCCTTGAAGACTTGGCGATACCAATCGAGTTGTTTGCGCGCCTCATCTTTTTTGCCATCGTGGAGCAGGCGTGGCACTTCGCCAGAGGGACAGCCGGTGGTGCAGATCAAGCCCGCGCTATATTGTTCCAGCAATTCGTGATCGACGCGCGGATAATAATAGAATCCCTCCAACTCGGCTTTGGAAATGAGCTTGAGAAGATTATGATAGCCTTCATCATTTTCGGCGAGCAAGAGCAAGTGATTCGAACTGCGATCTTCTTTCGAATCGCGATCCTTCATGCGGCGCTTGGCGAGGTACGCTTCCACGCCGATGATCGGCTTGAGGTTTTTTGCTTTGCACGCATCGTAAAATTCAATCGCGGCAAACATCGATCCGTGATCGGTGATCGCAATCGCGGGCTGTTGCAGTTCCGCGGCGCGCGCGGCGATCTGCTTGGGATGCGGCAGACCATCGAGCAAGCTGTATTCGCTGTGGACGTGAAGATGAACAAAACCCGACATAGGTCACCACTGGGGAGAAAATCAAAGCGTCAACGCGACAATGCGCCAATGAGCCAACGCAAAATCGGTTGGCTCATTGGCACATCGGGTAATTGAAGAACTACCGTTGGCATTATAGCACAAAAATTCTTGCGCGAACCATAAGATTTGGCAACGCGCAAAAATTTTAAGGCGGCAATTATTTCGCACCGCGCGTGTTGACAAATCCTTATCACTCCGTTTATAATGGCAACGGTTTAACGCAGAGCCGCGCGGGTGTATCGTTGCAATAAAACAAACGATTGGATGACGAGCTGTGATCGGTTATTCCACTCTGACATGCGCGCGGGTCGCCCCGCCACAGATGGAACAACCGATTTTTATTTGTGGCTTGCGGAAGGAGAGCGCCCTATGACTGATGACCGGTTATGGGAGCAGTTGCCCGCTGGCGGGCAAGCACACGCGGAAACCAACGCGCCAAGCAACGACGCGCAGGGTTGGGCTTTGGCTGAACAAAGTTACACTCACGGCTTGACGCTGGAACTGCGCGTGATCGGACACAATCGCGGCGGCGTGTTGGTGGATTTAGGCGAAACGCGCGGTTTTGTACCCGCGTCACAATTGCTCACCTTGCCGCGCCAAAGCGACGAAGAGGCGCGCTTGCAGGCGCTCGCTCATTTCGTCGGCACAACGCTTCGGCTCAAAGTGATCGAATTGAATCGCGCACAAAATCGCTTGATTCTCTCCGAGCGTGTCGCCAGCCCGCTACCCTCGCGCGCGGATCACGTGTTAGCGACAATTGAGCCGAATCAAACCCGGCGCGGCGTCGTGCGCAACATTACCGAGTTTGGCGCATTTATCGATCTAGGCGGCATCGAAGGTCTCATCCACGTTTCCGAATTGTCTTGGCAGTACGTCGCACATCCGCGCGATGCGCTGACTCCGGGACAAACAGTTGACGTGTATGTGATGGGTGTGGACCGCGCGCAAAAGCGAATCGCGTGTAGCATCAAACGCTTGAAACCCAACCCCTGGATGCAACTCGCCCAGCACTTGTTCCGCGGCGATTGGATCGAGGGCGTGATCACGAACATTGTCCCATTTGGCGCATTCGTGCGCGTCGCCGATGGCGTTGAGGGCTTGCTCCACATTTCGGAACTCGCCGAAGGCGAATTTTTACATCCGCATGATATTGTGCAAGAAGGGCAAACGGTACGCGTGCGCGTGTTAGAAATCGATCCGGCACAACAACGGATGCGTTTGAGTTTGCGCCAGCCAAATCACGCTGGCTCTGACACAACGCCATCCACCTGGCACGCGGACGACGCAATGTCGCCGCCGCCGCTCGATCCGGGATATTGGCAAAGTTTAGCCGAATCGGAATTATAAGGTCATTCTGAAATGCACCGCGTTCGTTCAGCCTGACGATTGAAAATGCCTATGGCGCGCAAATCCAAAGATCAACGCAGAGAACAATCGAAAACACCACCGCCGTTTTTAGCGCGCGTGGGAATCAAACTTGATCCAACGCAACAACGCGAAATTCTTGGCGTGGTTTTATTTGCTTTCGCTGGACTGACCCTGCTGAGTTTATCACACGTCACACCCAGCGTATTCACGGATGCATGGGCAAACGTCTTGCGTCTTTTATTTGGGTGGGGCGCATTCGCCCTGCCAATTTTGGCGGGCATCGCCGGAGCATTTCTCTTGCGACGCGGCAAGACGGGCGAACCGCACGTTGCCTGGGGACGCATCTTTGCCGCCGAAATTTTCTTCGCCGTCGCGCTTGGGTTTGTGCATCTGCTCACGCCCATCAAACCCGCCACCCCTACCGCACCCGCTGTGCTTCCCGTCGAAGTTGGCGAGGGCGGCGGCTTTATCGGTTGGGCGATCAGTCGCGCGCTCGCATCCGTCATCGGCAACCTTGGCGCGGGGATCGTGCTTGCCTTGATTGGCATACTCACCCTGCCAGCTATCATCGGCTTGAAATCAACACATCTCAACGATTGGAGTGAATCCCTTGCCGACCGCGCCGCGTCCGCGCAAAGCGAATCCAAGTCGGCGCGGGCGCGCGCCGAGACCAAACTAAAATCAGGGAATGGTTCGACGCCGGATGCCGTGCCGAGCAATGCCACGCTCGTGCCGCCGCCGGTCTCGAATCCAAAACAAATACCCTTGCCCGATCCAGCGGCAGTGCGGCCTAGGCCCACACTCAAGCCCATGCTCAAACCCGCGCCTTCGATTATTCTCACGCCGCGCAATCGGCCGCGTCCGCGCGGTCCCCAGTTGCCATCAATTGAATTACTGGACGCATCCAACGAATCGAAATACGGCGAAGTGGACGCCAAGCGCAAAGGCGATGTGATCATCGAGACGCTTGCCAACTTTGGCATCCCGGCAAAAATCGTCGAAGTGAACGCGGGGCCAACAATCACCCAGTTTGGGTTGGAACCAGGTTTCGTCGAGCGCCGCACGAGCGACGGGCAAATGCGCCCGCGCAAAGTTTCGGTCAATCGCATCGCCGCGTTACAACACGACCTTGAACTCGCACTCGCCGCCGCGCCGCTTCGCATTGAAACGCCTGTCCCAGGTCGCCCGATCGTCGGCATTGAAGTCCCCAATCAATCAATCTCGGTCGTCTCTCTACGCGGCATTATGGAGACCGACAAGTTCAAGAAAAAGAAATCGCGTTTGAAAGTGGCGCTGGGACGTGACGTGTCCGGCGAAGGCATCACGGCCGCGCTCGATGCGATGCCACACTTGCTCATCGCGGGCGCAACCGGTTCAGGCAAGTCCGTGTGCATCAACGCGATTATCGCGTGCTTGCTCTTTGACAATTCGCCCGACGATTTGCGCTTGATCATGGTTGACCCCAAGCGCGTTGAACTCGTCAACTTTAACGGCATTCCGCATTTGCTCGGCCCCGTCGTCACTAACGCCGAAGAAGTGGTCTCGTGTTTGCGCTGGGTCACGCGCGAAATGGACAGCCGCTTTACCTTGTTCGCCAAAGAGCGCGTCCGCAACATTGAAGCGTTCAACGAAAAAATGACCAAGAGCAATGGCGAACATACCATGCCGTATATCATCGTGCTGATTGACGAGCTTGCCGACCTGATGCTCTCCGCGCCGGAAGAAACCGAAAAACAATTGACGCGGCTCGCGCAAATGGCGCGCGCGACGGGCATTCATCTGGTCATCGCCACGCAACGCCCTTCGGTGGATGTGGTTACCGGGTTGATCAAAGCGAATTTTCCCTCGCGCATTTCGTTTGCCGTCACGAGTAGCGTGGACTCGCGCGTTGTTCTGGACACGCCGGGCGCGGAAAAATTGCTCGGCAAAGGCGATATGCTCTACATGGCAAACGACTCGGCGAAACTTTTCCGCCTGCAAGGTTGTTTTGTCTCGGATGACGAACTCGCGCGGCTAGTCCATTTTTGGCGCGAGAAAGCAATTACGGATATGAGCCAGGTCGCGACCGAAGCGCCCTGGAAAAATACCGGCGACGCGAAAGAAGGCAGTGACGATGCCTTGATCGTCCAAGCGACGACGCTCGTACAACAATACGATCGCACCTCGATTTCATTTTTGCAACGCAAACTCGGCATTGGGTATCCGCGCGCCGCGCGCCTGATGGACCAATTGGAAGAACATGGCATCGTGGGACCGGATGAAGGCGGCGGCAAATCACGCGTGGTGATTGTCGCCGGTGAACAAGTGAAAAATTTTGAAGCGGAAGAACCGCCCAAGAAAAAAAGATAAGCTCAAGGAGAATTTATGGCGAGACCAATGCAAGATCAAGATGAAAAAAAAGCCAAGAAAGATGTCATTGAAGCAGAGGGCACCGTGACCGAAGCTCTGCCCAATGCCATGTTCCGCGTGCAACTCGACAGCGGACATTCCGTGCTGGCGCACATCTCCGGCAAAATGCGCATGTATTACATTCGCATCCTGCTCGGCGACCGTGTCACCGTCGAACTCTCACCCTATGATCTGACGCGCGGGCGCATCACATATCGTTTCAAAAAATGAGCGGGCAACCACAGCGGGTTGCCCCTGTTGGATAGGGGTATGCCGCGATGAACACGCACACACGGGATCGGCAACTAGTGCGCACTTCGGTGTTAGATGGCACGAATTGGTATGCGCCTGCGGTGAATGAAGACTATCAACCGGGACAATTGGCGCAAACGATTGATGGTTTCCTGGCGCGCGCGGATTATTTTGCAACCGACGATCAACTCGTGGCGTTAATTGCGCCGCACGCGGGTTATCCATATTCTGGGCAAACCGCCGCGTTTGCCTACCGCCAACTCAAACCAGGACAATTTGATACCGTCGTGCTTTTGGGACCCAGCCACCACGAAGATTTTGGCGCAGTCGCCGTAAACGCAAAACAATTTTACGCCACCCCGCTCGGCAACATTAAACTCGATTCCGACTGGATTGACGCGCTTGCGCAAACCATCAACCTGGCGCGCGTGCCGCGTGACCGTGAACATTCGCTCGAAATTCAATTGCCCTTTCTCCAGCGCGCGCTGGGCGATTTCAAACTCGTGCCATTGATGTTGTCTGTGCCATTCTACATTGCAGGCGCAGACGCCTTGCCCGTGTGTGAACAACTGTCCGCCGCACTCGCCGCCCAAGCGCGCGGACGCCGCGTCTTGTTTGTCGCCTCCTCTGATCTATCGCACCTCGCCGATTACAACGCCGTGAAAAAGTTTGACGCGCGCACCGAAACACTGCTCGCGACATTCGATCTTCCCAGCCTCGCCGATTACATGGCGCGCGATTACGAATGTCGCGCCTGCGGCGACGCGCCGATCATCACCGCCCTGCTCGCGGCACAAACACTCGGTGCGGATCGCGCGCGCATTTTACACCGCACCAACTCGGGCGATGTCACTGGGGAACGCGAGCGCGCCAAGTATGTGGTGGGATACATGTCCGTCGGCATCTATGCCAGCAAAAAATAGCCAAGCTCTTACGGAGCGCACTCGGCGCGCTTGTGGGATTGCGAAAAATTAAATCGTAGAGTAATATCGGTCGGGGAAAAAAATCTTCCGACTTTTTTTTATTCGCCATGATAAAATACGCTCAAGTCGTCGTCAACACACCGCTCGGCCCACTCACAACCAAATCGCCCGAAGCCATTACCTTTGAACCGCCGCACGATGATGACACCGCGATCGAATCGGCGCATGGCGATCTCACGTTGCGCGAACCCCAGTTCAATGGCGCGCCCAATGAAATCGTCGAAGAAGGTGCGTTCCCCGAATCGCCGTATGAGCGCGCGTTCACGTATTCAATCCCCGAACGGCTCGCCGCGCAAATCGCCCTGGGACAACTCGTCTGGGTCCCGTTTGGCAAACGCGAATTGCAAGGCATCGTCGTATCATTCAGCGCCGCGTCGCCGGTGGCTGAAACCAAAGACCTTGATTCGATTGTCGATCCGCGTCCATTCCTCACCCAGGTTCACCTCGATCTGGCCCAGTGGATCGCGCACACCTACCTCTGCACCTATCACGAGGCCATTCGCTTGATGTTGCCACCTGGCATCGAACAAGTGCCGGAAATTTTTATCGCGCTCGCGCCAGCTATCGCGCGCGATAAACTCACCGAAAAACAAACTGCGCTCGTCGAATTATTGGCGCGGGCTGGCGAAACCAAATTGCGTGTCCTCCCGCGCGATCAGCGCGCGGTCGTGGATGCGTTGGTCAAGCGCGGCCTCGTCGTCAAGCGCACCGAAATTGCGCCGCCTAAAGCCAAACCCAAGCGCGTGAAAACAGTGCGCCTCGTCGCCGAAGAACCCATTGCCAATTTGAAACCGGCGATGCAAGCCAAGGCACGCGCGGTGGCGGCGCTCTTGCGCGCGCAACACAATTTCGTTTGGGTTGGTGTTATTTACGCCGCCGTAGAATGCGATCTGGCTTTTCTTCGCAAATTGGAAACCGCCGGGATCATTGCTTTGGAAGAAGAAGAACAGTGGCGCGACTCACTCGCGGAGCGCACATTCGAGATCGGCGAGCCGCCCACGCTCACATCCGAGCAAGCCGCGGCATGGCAAACGATCACCACCCAGCTTGGCACCGCCGCTCACCCCGCACCGCGCGCCGCATTCTTGTTGCACGGGGTCACCGGCTCCGGCAAAACGGAAATTTATATGCGCGCGCTCGCGCACGTAATCGCGCAGGGCAAACAAGGCATTGTCCTGGTGCCAGAGATCGCACTGACGCCGCAAACCATTCGCCGCTTTGGCGCGCGCTTTCAACGCATGGCAGTCATCCATTCGCGGCTCGGTATCGGCGAGCGGTTCGATGCGTGGCGGCGCTGCCGGGATGGCTTGGTGGATGTCGTGATCGGTTCACGGTCGGCGTTGTTCGCGCCGCTCCCCAAGCTGGGTCTGATCGTGCTGGACGAAGAACATGATCCGTCGTACAAACAAAGCGACACGCCGCATTATCACGCGCGTGACACCGCCCTCGAGTTGGCGCGGCAGGTTGGCGCGGCGGCGATCCTGGGAAGCGCAACGCCCGATGTCGAGACGTACTATCGCGCCACCCGCGGCGAGTTGACGTTACTCACATTGCCCCAGCGCGTAATGGGACACACTCAAGTCATTCAGAATTCAGAATTCCAAATTCCAAATTCCAAAACGCATTATCTCGATCTCCCGCCCGTCGAAATTGTGGACTTGCGCGCCGAACTGAAAGCGGGCAATCGCTCCATGTTTTCGCGTGCACTCCAACGCGCCCTGGCGCGCGGACTGGCGGCACACGAACAAGCGATCCTATTTTTGAATCGGCGCGGCACCGCCACCTTTATCTTGTGCCGCGATTGCGGCTTGATCTTCAAGTGCAAACGGTGCAACAACCCCATGACGTATCACGGCGCGGGGGCGCAACTCGTCTGCCATCATTGCAATCGCCGCGACCGCGTGCCGACGCAATGCCCCAACTGCCAGAGCGCGCGCATTCGCTACTTTGGCACTGGCACGGAAAAAGTGGAAACGGAAATTCAAACCCTGTTTCCGCAAGCGCGGACTCTGCGCTGGGATTTAGATGTCACGCGCGGCCAAGATTCACACGAAGCGATTCTTGAAAAATTTGTGCACCGCCAAGCTGACATTTTGATCGGCACGCAAATGATCGCGAAAGGACTCGACCTGCCGTTTGTCACACTCGTCGGCATCATCAGCGCGGACACCGCACTCAACTTGCCGGATTTTCGCGCGGGCGAGCGCACATTCCAATTGTTGACCCAGGTCGCGGGCCGCGCCGGACGCTCCATTCTCGGCGGCAAGGTCATTGTGCAAACGTACAACCCGGAACACTATGCCATTCAAGCCGCCTCCACGCACGATTACGCCGCGTTCTATGCGCGCGAGATCGCGTTTCGCCGCGAGCAACAGTATCCGCCCTATAGCCATTTGATCCGCCTGCTTTATTTTGCGCCGAGCGAAAAAAATGCCCAACTCGAAACCACGCGTCTGCATCGTTTGCTCAACGAACGCCTCGCGCAACGCGGCTTGCCCGCGCTCGATCTGATCGGACCCGCGCCCGCATTTTTCTCGCGCGTCCGCGGCGAGTATCGCTATCAAATCATTTTGCGCGGCGCTGATCCGCGTGCGCTCATCGCCGACCTGGCTTTGCCGCTCGGCTGGCGCGTGGACGTTGACCCAGTGAGTGTGCTGTAAGCAATCGTCAGATACCAGATTAGCCACAGCCTCACGCGAAAAAAAAACAGACCAACCTACGATCCATTCAAACACCATCGCTCGCGTTCCGCATCACTGAAAACTTGCGACCATCCCGTCTGCGTGCTTGGCCCAGCGTGCGGTTCGGGTTCATTCCTTATCAAAGCGTTTGACACGCTGGATCATTTTCGCGCGCACAAGATGAATCAAACGCGCGGCGCATATGGTTTGAGCCCAGAAGAAATCAATGTCCTCAATGGCGCATAGGGCAACTTGGCGGATCGCCCCTACCACCCGACCACGCCGCAATTTTATTTTTCCTCCAATCTGATATAGAATGCCTGCACCATGACAACCGCCATCGTGCCGCGCCGCGTCTTTTCCGATTCCGATCTCGCGTTCAAGCGCCTTGAACTCGCCGCGCTCGAAAATGAACTCGCGCAACGCGAACTCGATCTCCAAACGACTCAAGCCGAACTCGGCGCATTCGGTCGCCGTTATCTCCGCATCGTCGGCGCGCGCTACGCGGAACTCGATCGGCTTGAAGCGCAAATCGCCGCCGCGATCGCCCGCCGCCATCCCCGCAACCAAGCCGCGCAAGCACACGCCGAACAAACACGCACCCAAGCCGAAGAATCCGCGCAAGCGACCGGCACCGCCACAGCGTCGCGCCACCCGGAACGCTTCAAGCCCTCGGATGAATTAAAAAAACTGTACCGCGAGATCGCAAAAAAAATTCACCCCGACCTGGTCGCCGACCCAATTGAACGCGCGCGGCGAACCGAATGGATGGCAGAGATCAACCGCGCCTACACCGAAGGCGACGAAACGCGCTTGCGCCGCCTCGCGCGGCAATGGCACGATCTGCCGCACGCCCCACTCGACGACGCACCGGACGCCGAACTGAATCGGCTGGCGCGCGAGATTGCGCAAGCACACGCGCGGCTGGAAAACATTGTGAATGAAATCAAAATCCTGCAACAATCCGACCTGGGACAGTTGTTCGCGCACGTCGAGCAAGCTGAACGACAAGGGCGCGATCTGCTGACAGAGATGGCGGCGAACGTGAGCGCACTAATCGAACGCGCCCAGCAACGCTTGATCAATTGGACGGTCGCCGTATGAGCGATTCAGCCCACGCCTTGATTTTGCTAGAAAACCACTGGCTCATGATCCAAGCCACGAGCATTGCCAAGCGCGGCATGGAATTACTGCCCACGTTACCACCGCGCACACTCCATTTTCCGGTGGAGCATTCGCTCGGCTGGCTGTATATTCACGCGCCCGGTGAGTATGGCTTGCATATTCGCGCGCAAGCGATTCCAGCGCAAGGCAACGTGGACATTCCCGCCGGCAAACAAGCCGGGCTAGCGCTCACGCAAACTAATCTCGCGCCGCTCCGCGATCTGCAACCGCACGATCTCGATCTGCTTTCGCTCGCGGAACAAGCGATTGACGATACCGCACTGGCGCAGATCGCGCACCTAAACTTGCGGCGACTTGTTTTGGAACGCACGCCCATCAGCGATGCAGGCATCGCGCACCTGGCAACGCTCACCGAATTGACAACGCTGTTGCTCGCGTACACGCGCATCGGCGATGCGGGACTCGCGCGCCTCGCCGCATTGCCCAATTTACAAACACTCGATCTATCGCACACCGCGATCACGAACGCGGGACTCGCTCATCTGCGCGCCCTGCCCAATCTGCAAACGCTGTTGCTCGCCGACACGCGCGTCGGCGATGCTGGGCTCGCGCATCTACAATCGCTCACCCGCCTGACCACACTCGATCTGTCGCATACGGCAATCACCGATGCGGGCTTGGATGAATTGCGCGCGCTCGCCCTGCTTCAAGATTTGGGTATTGCCGATACCGCAATCACGGCGACCGGTTGGAAAAATTTACGCGGCGCATTGCCGCGGTGTACACTTGTCCGTTGAAACTCGGAGACACGATGCCCCAGAAAACCAGCCGCGCCATCTTGAGCGTGATTCTGTTTGCGTATGTTGCGCTCGGCATTGCATACGCGCTCAACACACCCAAGTGGCAAGCCCCCGACGAACCCGCGCATTTTAATTATATTCGCACCCTGGGCGACACCGGCACACTGCCAATCTTGCAACGCGGCGATTATGATCAAAATTATCTCGAGCAAATCAAAGCGGCAAAATTTCCAGCGACCATGCCAATTGATGCAATCCGCTATGAAGGGTACCAGCCGCCACTCTACTATCTTGCCGCCACGCCGATCTATCTTGCCACGCGTGCGGGCGGGCTCGACACTCAAGTGATCGCATTGCGCTTATTCTCGGTCGCGCTAGGCATGCTCATTCTGCTCATCGCCTTTGCCATCCTCCGCGAGATTTTTCCCGATGACCAAGTGATCGCGCTGGCAACCGTCGGCTTGATGGCAAGTATACCGATGCACATCGCGGTGACCGCGTCTATCAGCAACGATGCGGCGGCAGAACTGGTGCTCATTTTGATCGTGTGGTTAGCCGTGAAACAGGTTCAGCACCCGCTACGCGAGCGGCACTTTGTGGTGCTCGGCGGCATCTTGTTCGGCGCGGCACTCTTGACCAAAACAACCGCGTATGCGCCAGGGATCGCCGTGCTGATCACAGCCCACATTGCGCACGCCCGAATGCAGAATGCAGAATTCAGAATTCAAAGCTGGATGCTCCCGCTTGGCGCATTATTTGGATTGGCGGCGATGATTGCCTTGCCCATGTTTGCGCGCAACGCGCTCACCTATGGCATCACGGATCCGCTCGGACTCGCGCGGCACGATTCCGTCGTGATCGGGCAACCGACCACGGCGGAAATGATCGCGCAGTACGGTTTCAATCACATTGCGTTTGATTATTTCGCGGTAACCTTCAAATCGTTCTGGGCGCAATTTGGCTGGATGGGCGTGCTGATCAATGACCGCCTCTATGTGGTATTGGAAGGATTGACCGGCGTGGCTGGGCTTGGCATTGCGTTGTATACGCTGAAAATTTTCCGCCGCCGCGATCGGCTCACGCCAATGCAATGGTGGAGCATGGGCTTGCTTGCGCTCCTCGTCCTCACCGCCATCAGTGCCTATATCGGCTACAATTTCAAATTCTTTCAACTGCAAGGACGTTATCTTTTTCCCGGCTTGCTCGGCATTACATTTTTCCTTGCCATCGGTTTCCGCGAACTGATCGCGCGTGAGTATGTCCACCTGGTATTCGTGCTATTGTATCTCGCTCTGCTCGCGCTCGATGTCGCGGCGCTATTTCTGTACATCATGCCGCAATTACGCCTTGTGAATTAGGAGGTTGAGATGAGTTTACTGGATGCGCTTAAAGCGTTCTTGACGCCACCACCGCCCGGCAAAGGCATCGAGTTGTGGCTATATGTGAAATGCAAACGGTGCGGCTCACCACTGGCCGTGCGCGTCAACTTGATGAACGAGCCCAGCATTGATTACGAAACCAACGAGTATCGGCTCACCAAAGAAATGATGGACAGCAAATGTTTTACGCTTATGCGCGCCGATCTGCGTCTCGATGCCAAGCGCCATATCGTCGAGCAAAAAATTGACAAGGGCGAGTTCATCACGCGCGAACAGTACGACGCGCTCATCAACGCCCAATGACGGAGTCGCTATGAACCATCAACCCATCGCGCTATATCCATACCGCCTGAACGCCATCGCCAAAGAAAAAATCTGGGGCGGGCGCAACCTGGCGCGCCGATTGCACAAGCCGCTCGCACCAGACTCGCCGATCGGCGAGACCTGGGAGGCGTGGGACGGCTGTGCAATCGCCAACGGCGTGCACGCTGGAGTCACCTTAGGTAACCTAATTGAGCGCGACGCGGCGAACCTGCTTGGCGCGCGCACGCGCCAAGCCCGCTTGCCCTTACTCTTCAAATTCATTGACGCGCAAGACGACTTGTCGGTCCAAGTGCATCCCAACGACGCGCAAGCACAGGTGTTTGAGCAATACCCGTTCGGCAAAACCGAAGCGTGGTACATTCTGCACGCAGAGCCAGACGCGCGCTTGTATCACGGCTGGCTTGCCGACGTCAACGCGGAACAGGTGCGCGCCGCGCTCGCCACCAACACACTGCAAGATTTAATCGCGGCGATCCCGGTGCAACGCGACGACGTAATCTTTGTGCCAGCCGGAACTGTCCATGCCATCGGCAAAGGCATTGTGCTTGCCGAGATCCAAGAAAATTCCGACATCACCTATCGGCTGTACGATTGGGGGCGGCAAGGCAAGGGACGCGAATTGCATATCGAACAATCCCTGCGCGTGATCGATGGGCAACCAATGCCGCAACATACAATCCCAGGTTTGATGATTCAATCCGCCACATTCACGCGCCGCTTTCTTGTCGCGTGCCAGTATTTTTGCCTTGAACGTTTCGATGTCCACGCACCCAGTACCAACATTGCGCTGGGCGATTCGTTCAACATCATCAGTGTGATCAGCGGTCAAGCCGCGCTCACCTTCGGCCAAGATTTTTCGGAACACGTTGACGCGAAATTGGGAGAAACATTTTTGCTTCCCGCTCAACTCGGCAACGTAGGCATCACACCCCAATCCACTGGTTTTCAAATGTTACGAATGTATGTGCCCGATTTACGCGCCGACGTAATCACGCCTTTGCGCCACGCTGGTTACCCCGATGACCAGATCGCATCGCTAGGCGGGGCAAAATCGCAACATAATGATCTGATTGCTCACATTGCGTAGTAAGTGATACTACGCAATGTTTTTTCATAAAAAATCAATAATTGAATTTTAACATCAATTATTGAAAAACTATTGACAAAATTGATGTTTTGTGTTAAATTATTGCCAGTTAAATGTGAGGAATTGAAAATGCATCCAGTCTTTGGAAAATGCCCAATTTGCGGTAAAGAATTAATTGTCACCAAGCTCGAATGTCGCGCCTGTGGCACTGACATCGGCGGACAATTTGCAGTTGGGCGGTTGTCGGAATTGGACGCCGAACAGGTGCAGTTCGTCGAAACATTCATCAAGAATCGCGGTAATGCCTATAAAGTAGGCGAAGAATTAGCCATGCCCTACTCCACCGTGCGCGCGCGGCTGACCGAAATTATTCGCGCGATGGGGTACGATCCGACCGTGGAAAAAGAAGAACCTGCGCCAACGATTGCGCCGGAAAAACGTCAAGCTATTCTGAACGATCTCGCGCATGGAAAAATTTCCACCGACGACGCCGTGCGTTTGCTTCAGCCCGAAGTCTAGGAGTCTCAATGGTTGCTCGCGCGATTGATCAAACTCGAGCAAATTTTCGCGGCGCACGCGCATTTGAACAACGCACCGACCTCTTTGCCGTTGGACGGTTGCTCGAAGAGGCGTTTCGCCCCGAACACAATTTTCCATTTTCCGATTTGCCCTTATTGCGCGCAATCGGTATCTGGATGTGGACGCTCAATTACACACCCTCCTTTCCCGAATCACTCAACGGCTTTGTGTGGATCGAAGATGGACGCATCGTCGGCAACGTCACGCTCGGTTTCGATCAAGGATGTGGTGACCGATATTACATCAGCAACGTCGCCGTCAAACCAGAATATCGCCGTCAAGGGATTGCGCGCGCGTTGATGCAAGTCACGCTCGAGCATTGTCACGCGCATGCCGGCAAACTGGTTTTGCTCAATGTGCGCCCAAACAATTCCGGCGCGATCCAATTGTACCGCGACCTGGGATTCAAAGCATTAGAGATGCGCGGCGAATGGATCCTTGCGCCAGCTCGTTCACACAGGACCGCACGGCAACTAGCCGACACCATTCCTGGGTTACGGCCACTCGCGCACGCCGATGACCGCGCCGTCCCGGATTTGATGCGCGCCACCGTCCCACCAGCCGTACTCGCATATCGTCCACGCCAAAATGATTTTGAACAAAACCTAGACGACCGCATGAACGAATGGTTCGCCGACATATTCCTACAGCAATCGTCACGGCGGTGGGTCGTCGAACGCGACGGACGGTTGGCGGCGCTTTTGATGATGCGTGCCCAGCGCGTATTTTCGCCGCATCGGCTGACACTGGCAGTGCATCCTGATTTTCGCGGCACGCTTGAAGCTGACCTGGTGCAATTTGCGCTAAACCAGCTCACCCCATTCCCAGAACGCGAGGTCTGCATCGAGGGTGCCAGCACACATCCGCAAGCAATTACCGCGCTGGAGCAATCTGGGTTCACCTTCAAGAGCGGCTTGACCTTGATGCAATTGGAGTTTTAAGGAGACACCATGAGTCCGCAAGATACCTTGACTGTTTTGAAAAAACTAGAACGCGGCGAAATCAACTCTAACCAAGCGGATGCAAGCCTGAACGAACCAATCCCCGCCATCACACTCAACGATTCAGCGCGCACCGAAATCCCGGACTTGCCCAAATGGTTGCGCACAATCTGGGTATATCCGCTCGCGTTCGGCGTGTTGACCGTTCTGTTCGGCGGCTGGATTATTGCCGCAACCGCGCGCGAAAACATTTTGTGGTTCTTGCTGGGCTTGCCGATTTTGTTGAGCGGGTGCCTGATCACGGCGTTTGCCGCAAGCGCGGTTGCCGGACATTTTCTCTACGTCAATGTCAAATCAGACCAGCACGGCAATTCAATCAAGTTTGGCATGCCCTTTCCGCTCGGCATGGTCCGCTTGGGCTTGGGGCTGGCGCGCGCGTTTGGCAAGCACCCGCAAAACCGCTTGCACATGGAGCGTGGCAATTTTCAATTCAATGGCGACTGGGCGGATTCGGATGCGTTCATCGCCGCGCTTGAACGCGAACTCGCGGCAGGCCACGGCATCACAGTGGACGTGGACGATCAGAATGAACGCGTGCAAGTGTATATCGTTTAATTTTTTGCCCGCCCGCGACATGGGGATTGGGCAACCGATTTGGAGGCTTGAATGGCGACCCCGGAAGAACGGATGCAAATTTTGAAAATGATCGAAGCAAAACAAATCACCGCCGAAGATGGCGCGAAATTGCTCGGCGCGCTCGGCGAAAAAGATCGCGCCGAACCCAAATCGCCATCGCCGTCACCCGCGACGACCGGCAAATGGTTTCGCGTGCGCGTCACCGATCTCAAAACCGGCAAGCGTAAAGTAAACGTGAATATCCCCTTGGGTCTGGTTGACGTGGGCATGAAGATGGGCGCAAAATTTGCGCCCGCCGGACTGGAAGGGCTGGACATGGCGCAAATCATATCGGCGATTAAAAACGGCGGTGAAGGTAAAATCGTTGATGTGGAAGACGAAGAAGACGGCGAGCACGTCGAAGTCTTTATCGAATAAGCCGCCACCGCCAATCACACCAAAACGAATCACCTGCAAGGAGAATCAGATGGGACAACAAACATTTCGCGTTACCGGAAATGCGGAGATAAAAATTCGCGCCTGCCACAATCGCGTAACCGTCGTTGGCTGGGATGACGCGCACTCGGTCGCCGTAGATTCTGCCGCGCGGCAAGACGGCGATACGATTCTTGTCGAAAATGCTAGCAAGGTCACGCTCCGCGTACCCCGCGCGGCGATCCTTTCGATCACAGATTGCGAGGCGGACGTGCGGGTAGACGATCTCACCGGCGCCGTTCTCTTGGCGGATATTGATGGCGATGTCGCGTTGCGCAATCTGCGCGGCGAAACTATCGCGCGCGACATTGACGGCGACCTCGTCGCCAAGGATGTCGTTTCACTCAAAGGTCAAGGCAAATGGGATGGCGATGTCGCGTTGCGCGGCGTGAAAAATATTGTCGCGGAAAAAATAGAAGGCGAAGCAAGTCTGAGCGAAATCACCACCGCATCTCTGCAATCGGTCGAAGGCGACGTGGTCGTCAAGAATTGCCAAACGTTGACGATTGAAACGTGCGAAGGCGATGTCGTTTTACGCAACGTTGCGGCGGCCACGATCAAGGAAATCGAAGGCGACGCCAATTTGGGCCAAGCCGGCGAAACAACGCTGGAAACTCTCGGCGGCGATTTCGTTTCGCAGGCGCAACAAGGCTCCTTGACGATCGACGAAATTGAGGGGAACGTAAATTTGCGCGATGTCACTGCGCCAATTCAGATCGAACGCGTCGGCGGCGATTTCATCGCGTCGGGAGTATGTGCCGCAATTCACGCTAACGATATAGAGGGTGACGCCGTGATCTCCTTCGCCGCGATTGCCACCTTGAATTTGAGCGCGGAAGGCGATGTCGTCATCAATTTGCCGGAATCGGCAAACGCCCAAATTGAACTGGCCGCGCCGCGTGGCGACCTGGTGGTGCGCGCGAATCTAAACGTGGCCGAGCAAGACGAAAGTCATATGCGCGGCACACTGGGCAATGGCGGGGTGACGGTGCAAGCGGAATCCACCGAAGGCGATCTGATCTTGCGCGCCAGCGGCTCCGATGCGCGCGGGAAACAGAGTGCCAATTATGCGGAATACGGCGAATTAGGCAATCGTATCGCTTCCGAAGTGCGTCAATCGATCCAGGAATCACTCGGCGAGTTCGGTATCCGCGAAAGACACGGCAAACACCACTTTGGGTTCACCCTGCGCCACGCCCACGACCACGCGCGCAACGATGCGCCGCGCGAACCAACCCCCGTTGAAAAATCGCGCGGACCTGAAGCCGGCTCGCCCGAACGCCAAGCGCTCCTTGACGCCATTGCGCGCGGCGAGTTGAGCGTGGACGACGCGATCAAGAAATTGTCCGGAGAAGAATAAAATTTATCGGGCGAGGCAACTCTGCCCGTATGAGGAAACCCATGCGGTCCCTTTTACTACGGCTCATCATCAACGCACTTGCGCTGTTCGCCGCAACCCAGGTCGGCATCACCGGCTTGCGTTTTGACGGCGATTGGAAAACCATCGTCGTCGTCGCACTGATCTTTGGTTTGGTGAACGCGCTGGTGCGCCCATTGCTCGCGATTCTCACCTGCCCGTTAATCGTTTTGACGCTCGGCTTGTTCACCTTGGTCATCAACGCGCTCATGCTTGCCCTGACCGGGTTGATCGCGGAACAATTGCACCTGGGTTTCGTCGTGGACGGATTCTGGGCGGCGTTGCTTGGCTCATTGGTCATTACGCTTGTGAGCATTCTACTGACGGCACTCATCCGAGATGAGGACGACCGCAAACGGATGCGCGCCTAGCCACCCACCACTTGCCAAGTCGGACCGACTTGGCAAGTCTGATTTTTAGGAGCTACGATGAGCGTTGTTTTGGTCGAACCAGCACCGCGTCCGAGTCTGTTTTCGGTTTTACGCGAACGCAACTTTGCCTTGCTCTGGAGCGGGCAAGCGATTTCGCAAATCGGCGATGGCTTGTTTTACATGACGCAAATTTGGCTAGTGTTACAACTCACCGGCTCGGCGCTCGCGATGGGTACGACACTGGTCCTCACCCTCTTGCCCCGTCTCGCGTTTCAATTAATCGGCGGCGTCTCGGTGGATCGCTATGATCGCCGCCTGATGATGCTCTGGTCCGATGTGATCCGCTGTCTGGTCGTGTTCAGTTTTGGCATTCTGGTAGCGACAAATCAAATTCAGATGATTCACATTTATATCCTGTCGATTATTTTTGGAATTGTCAGCGCATTCTTTCAACCGGCGCAGTCCGCGCTCATCCCAAACATCGTTTCCGCCGACGCATTAATCGCCGCGAACTCGTTACGAAACCTGACCCAGCAATTCGCACAAATTCTAGGACCCGCCATGGCGGGGATGTTGATCGCGCTCCCGTTTATCGGCGTCGCTGGATTATCCTTTTTCAACGCCGCCTCGTTTGCGGCTGGCGCGCTGGGGATTTGGTTAATGCGCTTGCCGGTTCATCTCAACGGCACACGCCAAGGCAATGGCTCGTTTACGCACGACCTGCGCGATGGCTTTCGATACCTGCTCAGATTCCCCGCATTATTGCTGATTATGCTGTTAAGCATGGCACTGAATTTCGCCGCTGGGCCTATTGAAATACTTTTGCCCCTCTTTGCCAAACACATTCTCGGACAAGAATCCATTGGCGTTGGCGTCTTGATGTCGAGTCTCAGCATCGGCATGGTGATCGGCAGTGTGGGAATCGGCGTATGGTCGCCGCGCTCACGCCGCGGCACCCTGGCGTTCGCGTCAACGGCTACTGCCGGCGGACTCTATTTGCTCGCCGGCATCATTCCAGTTTTTGGTGTGACGTTCACGCTCTTTGTCCTGATGGGCATCTTGATTGCGATTGTGAACACCGTATTGACAGCGGTGATGCAAGGGCTGATCGCCGATGAATATCGCGGGCGCGTGTTTAGTTTGGATGCGCTGATTTCGATGGGCTTGACCCCGGTGGCCATCGCGCTGGGCGGCGTGATCGCGGATACGCTTGGCCCCAGTGTCGTGATCGTCGCGGGCGGTGGTTTGATCGTAGCCGTCTCACTCATCGGATTATCGTTCCGAGCCATTCGCACATTGCAATAAAATGAAAGGGCGAGCCAGTGGCTCGCCCGTGTTGTCGCGATCATTCAAAATAATTACATGTTGGTTGGATGCCAACACGCCGCCAAATGTCCGCCGCCATAATCTTTGAATTCTGGCTCTTGCTCTTTGCAAATATCCGTCATCATTGGACAACGTGTGTGAAAACGACAACCGGAGGGCGGATTGACCGGGCTGGGCACATCGCCTTTAAGCACAATGCGCTGGCGTTTATTTTTGATCTGCGGATCAGGGATCGGGATCGCGGACATGAGCGCGACCGTGTACGGATGTAGCGGCGCGCGAAACAATTCTTCGCGATGCGTGAGTTCAACCATCTTGCCAAGGTACATCACCGCAACGCGATCGCTAATATGTTCCACGACACTAAGGTTGTGCGCAATAAACAAATAAGTCAAGCCAAATTCGTGTTGCAAATCGCGGAGAATATTCAAGACCTGGGATTGAATCGAAACATCGAGCGCGCTGACTGGCTCGTCGCAAACGATGAACTTGGGTTGCAATGCCAGCGCGCGCGCAATCCCGATGCGCTGACGTTGCCCGCCGGAAAATTCGTGCGGATAGCGGCGCGCGTGATATTCTTCCAGCCCCACTTTTTTCAGCATGTCCACGACAATTTTTTGCCGCTCGCGCGCATCACGCATTCCATGAATCAGCAACCCTTCGCCGATGCTCTCTCCAATCGGCACCCGCGGATCAAGCGACGAGTAGGGGTCTTGGAAAATGATCTGCATGTTCCGCCGCAACGTTTTCATTTCGGCGCGATTTGCCTTGAGCACTTCCTGACCATCAAACTTGACAGAACCTGCCGTGGGTTGCATCAAACGCAAAATCGCGCGCCCGACGGTTGTCTTGCCACAGCCCGATTCGCCCACCATGCCCAGCGTCTCGCCGTGCCTGATCGAGAAACTCACTTGATCAACCGCTTTGACTTGCGCGGTCACGCGCTGAAGCAAACCTGTGCGGACCGGAAAATAATGTTTTAATCCTTGCACAACCATCAAATCAGCTTGTCCCATTGTGACGCGCTCCTATTGATATAACCAACACCGCACCGCGTGGCGCGTGGCAACCGGTTGCAACGCCGGTTCTTTTTCCAAGCAAACCTGCAAATTATTTTCGATGCGCGCTTTACAGCGCGGCGCAAAACGACAACCCGGCGGCAAGTTGACCAAGTTCGGCACCGAACCTGGGATCACTTCCAACTTGTCTTTCACCACACCAAGAATTGGAATCGAATCAATCAAACCACGGGTGTACGGATGTTTGGGTTGCGCAAAAATATCGTTGACACCGGCTTCTTCCACAATTTGTCCGGCATACATCACCGCAACCCGCTCGCACATTTCCGCCACAATCCCCAGGTCGTGCGTGATCAAAATAATCGCGGTCTCCATTTGCGCGCGCATATTCCGCAACACGTCAAGAATCTGCGCCTGAATCGTCACATCGAGCGCAGTCGTCGGCTCGTCGGCGATGAGCAATTCGGGCAGACACGCAAGCGCCATCGCAATCATCACGCGTTGCGCCATGCCGCCGGATAATTCGTGCGGAAATGCGTTCACACGCTTTTCCGGTTCCGAGATACCGACGAGCTTCAATAATTCAATCGCGCGCGCCCACCCTTTGGCTTTGCCGAGACTTTGGTGGACATCCAGCACTTCGGCAATTTGGTCGCCGACCTTGAATACCGGGTTCAAGCACGACGTGGGCTGTTGAAAAATCATCGAGATGCGATTGCCGCGAATATGCTCCATTTCCGCTTCGGAGAGCTTGAGCAAATCGCGTCCATCAAATTCGATCGCGCCGCCGACGATTTTACCCGGCATGCCCACCAGCCGCATAATCGAAAACGATGTGACGCTTTTGCCACAACCGCTTTCGCCAACCAAGCCGATCACTTCGCCGCGATTCACGTAAAAATCTACGCCGTCCACGGCTTTGACTACACCATCCTCGGTGTAAAAATAGGTTTTGAGCCCGCGGACATCCAAAATACGTTCGGGTGGTTTAGCGCTAGTTTGGCTCATGGTCATCTCTCAAGGTTAGGATACACACGATACAACGTCTCGCGCAACGGCGACAGGGTTTTCAACGCGGGCGCATCGGACAATAAAGTTTCTTGCGTGCCAAGCACCACCAAGTTTAATTCCGAATGACGGCCGGTGATCAAAAATAGCATCTGGGTCGGACTGCCGGTATTAAAGTTAGCGTGCAATTTCACCGGGTGGTCGAAAAAAACCTGTAACGAAACGAACAACGTATACGCGTCTTGCAACGATCCTTCGGACAACCCAATAGCGGATGGACGGGTGACGCCTTGCGCGAGCGTCGCGCGCACCGCTTCGGCGAGTTCGGCAAACCCAGGTTGTCCCGGCAAAATTTCTTGGCGCGTGCCGCCATGATACAAAATCATCCGCGTGGGTTGATCCGTAAAGCCGGTCATAAACCACAAGGGGTCTTGCGCCGAGATCGCCATCGTCAGATACAGCGCGACGGCGATAAAACCAACGACCCCAACTAACATGCCCCCAATGTTGGGGCGCACCCGATCATCTAGATTTTCCATGCTCACTTGTCAATTTAATTTGCGTGCAACTGGAACCGAATTTTTGGCAAGTCATCAGTCTGTCCTGTTATTCTACCGTCACAGCAACCTGGTGAATCGCCGCTGAACCGTTTGGAAAGACGCCGCTGAGTAATCCGGCTTGTTCATTCGCCGCTTGCGAATTGCCAGCGCCATCGGTCGCGCGCGCCTGAATAATTGCACGCCCGGTTTGTGTTGGCGTCCATTCAGTGTACCAACCCATCCACGCGAGTTTAGCGTATGGCATGGGCGCAGGCACAAGCGTTGCCTCACGCCAGGCCGCGCCTGCATCCGTGCTAATTTCGACGCGGCGCACGCCAGCCAAGTTTGCAAATGCCATGCCTGCGATTAACGTTTGCGCACCACGCTGAATTTTCGCTTCGTCTTCCGGTAACTCGATGCGCGCGTTGAGTTGCACGGTTGCATCATTGGACCAGCCCTTTTGCTCCCAAAATCCTTTTTCGTTCTGGTCGGTGAGCACGATGCGCGAAATCCACTTGGGCTGTTTCTGACCATAGACCCCGGGAATCAACACGCGCAACGGAAAGCCATGTTCGCGCGTCAGCGGTGCGCCGTTAATCGAATGAACCAGGAATGCATTTGGATCAAGCGCGCGTTCTAACGCCACCGTGGTCAAGTAATCATCTTGCGCTTCAAAGGTGACAAATTTCGCGCCCGATTTGATCCCTGCCTCGTTCAGCAAATCGCGGAGCGACACACCGTGCCAGGTTGCGTTCCCAATCAAACCGCCACCTGCCGGATTGCTGATACATTCCAACGTCCGCATCGTATTGACTTGGGGACGCGCAAGAATGTCCGCCCATTTCAAGGTTAAGGTTCGCTCGACGAGACCAGCAACCTGCATGCCCCACAAGTTAATGTCCACGACCGGAATGGTATCCGAATAGCGCACCACATAAAATTGTTCGGTTGGCGTAATGCGCCCAGGTTCCGGCGGCGCAGTCAAGCGCGTTGGCGGCGGAGCCGTAAACGCGCCACTGCCCTGCTGTGCAAAAATTGTTGGCGTCGCGGCGGGTGCAGTCAGCGCAGGTTGCGGCGCAGGTTGCGGCGCGCAACGTGCCAGCGCAAGCGTTGCGCCGCTCGCATACAACCATCTCAAAAATTCACGCCGAGAAATTTGCATTCCGTCTAACGCTCGGGCTTACATCTTCAAACGTGGATCGAGCGCGTCGCGCAAGCCATCGCCGAGAAAGTTGACTGCCAGCACGGTGATGAAGATGCAAAAGCCGGGCGAGAGTGTCTGCGTGAACAAAAATTCCAGCGGTGCGCCGCGCGCGTCATTGAGCATATTGCCCCAGGTGGGTGTGGGCGGCATGACGCCAAAACCCAGGAATGAGAGCGCAGACTCGGTAATGATTACGCCGCCAAAGCCGAGTGTTGCCGCGACGATAATGGGCGCGAGCGAATTGGGGATCAGGTGGCTAAAAATGACGCGCGCCTCACCCGCGCCGAGTGCGCGGCACGCCGAGATAAAATCTTGCGTCCGCAAACTCAACACCGAGCCGCGTACCAAACGCGCCACACTCATCCAACCAAAAATCGCCAGCACGAAAATAATGATAATCACGCTGAGGTTTGAGCCGAGAAATTCTTGCAGTTGCACAAATTGCCGCAAACTACTTGAAAGAATCAATAACAGCGGCAAGGTCGGCAAGGTGAGCATGACATCGGTAAAGCGCATCAGCAACGTATCTACCAAGCCGCCAAACGCACCGGCAACTGCGCCAATGACGGCGCCGACGGCCATCGTCAAGACTGTCACCAACAACGCGACCGTCAAGGAAATCCGTCCCGCATAGAGCAACCGCGAGGCAATATCACGCCCGAGCTTGTCGGTGCCCAAAATGTGCATCGGTTGCCCTTCGCCGCCGGGCGCAAACAACGGCGCATACGAACGCGACAGGTCAATATCTTCAAAGGGATAGGGTGCAAGCCATTCTGCGCCAACGCTCAACCCAACGATGATGACCAGCATGACCAGTCCGATCATCGCCAGACGATGGCGGCGCAAGCGTCGCCAAGCCAAGCCCCACTGGCTGATCGGCTTGGAGATTGCCGCAGGGTCAAGCTTGAGCGCGTTCGGGGTAGTGGTGGTTGCTGTCATGGCCCACTCCTAGCTATACTGAATTCGCGGATCAACGACCGCGTAAAGAATATCCGCTAATAGATTGGAAAAAACGACCAGGGACGATGTGATCACAAGCAAGCCTTGCACGACGGGCCAATCCACATTGCTAATCGCGTCAATCTGCATCCGCCCCATGCCGGGCCAGGAGAAGATGGTTTCCGTGATAATCGCGCCCGCGAATAAACTGGGCAGGGTTAGGGCAAGAATCGTGATGAGGGGAATGAGCGCGTTGCGCAAGCCGTGTTTGATGATGACGACGCGATTGCGGAGTCCTTTGGCGCGCGCCGTGCGCATATAATCTTGGCGCAACACTTCGAGCATGGAGGTGCGCGTATAGCGCGCCCAGGAGGCCATGTTGAAATACGTCAACACGAGCGCGGGCAACGCAATGTGTTGCAAGCCGTCGAGAATCGTCGCCAATTCCTTGCCCGCCAGATCGGGATGCTCACGCCCAAGCGTCACAATCCGCGCTAACGCTTCGACAATATCGCCGGGCGCTCCGGCAGTACGGACGCCGCTCGTGGGAAACCAGCCCAACCCGACGGCAAAGATCGCAATCGCCATCAAGCCCGTCCAAAACGTCGGCATCGATTGCCCAAAGAACGCCAGCGCAGTGACAATATAATCCGCCAGGGAATATTGCTTGACCGCCGAGTAAATGCCGATCGGCACCGCGATCACAATGGCTAACACCGTCGAGATCAACATGAGCAAAAAGGTATAACCGACGCGCCCCCAGATCATTTCCAAAACGGGCGTGCCGGTGGACATGGTCCACGATTGTCCAAAATCGCCTTGCACAACTTTGGCTAGCCAGCGGAGGTAACGTCCTTGATCCAAGCGGCAGGGTTGTTGCACGCCACTCACCTTGGGGCAATACTCGCCAGGAAACAAAGGCTTGTCGAGATCGAGGAGCGCATTGAGCCGATCAATATGCGATTGGGTCATGCGCGGATTGGAGACGGCGAGCAAATCGAACGGACCGCCCGGCACAATGTTCAACACGACATAGATCAACATGGAAATGAAAAAGAGCAGAATCACCGATTGAAACAAGCGCCGAATGATAAAATTGATCATGCGTCCAGCTCCCTAGCCGCGAAGCATCGGATTTACAAACAGCCGCCAAGGCACACCGCGCGTACCTTGGCGGCTGAATCAGGCATTCAATCCAAAACCGATTCGGTTTTGAAAATTCACGCCACTTATTTGGTCAACTCCCATTGCCATGCGTTCCAACCATCTGCCGCGTATTGCGTTGGACCTGGCAAATAGTTCTTGAAACCGGTGCGCCAAATGTACGGCGTCGAGTTGATGAACAGCGGAATCACCGGCACGTCAGTCGTCCATGCCTTGAAGAACGCTTCAAGATACGGCATGCGTTTCTGGCGGGACAGCGCGACATCCGCGTTGGTTTCAGATTGAAGCAACGCTTGGTCGGCGTCTTTGTTGCACCAGCCAGGATAGTTCTGACCGGAATAGTTATTGTCTTTCGTGCCGATGCCGGCACAGTTGTACAAACCGAGGAACGATGGATCGTCACTACCAATCCAGGTGTAGATCGCCGCGTCGAAGGTGTGGCAGTTCAGGGGTCCACCCGCCGAACATGTGGCGAACAAACCGCGTCCGTAGAGGAACTGGATGTTGACGCCCACATTGATCTGCTTCCACATAGATTGGATCACTTGCGCCAACGCTTGGCGGTCGGTGCGGTCAGTCGTCATCAACGTGATTTCCAAATTCTTTTTCACACCGCCCACGGTCTTGGTGCAAGGAAGCGCCTTGCAATCCCAGCCAGCGTCTGCCAACAGGGCTTTGGCTTTGGCGGGATCGTAGGTGTACTTGGTAAAGTTGTCCGTGTACGCCCACGAGTTGGTTTTGCCTACTGCGCCCGGCAATTCGGCGAGCGCTTGCTTGCCAAAGTACAATTTGTCCACAAGCGTTTTCTTGTCCGTGGCATAGTACAACGCCTGGCGGACTTTGACATCATCGAGCGGGAACTTGGCAACGTTCAGGTCAATATGCTCCCACTGGTAACCGGGCATATAGTTGATCTTGTACGCGCCAGCGGCAACGATCTTGTCGAGGTCGGGCGAATCAGCCACGCTCAAACCAGCCGTGCCAGTCGCCGAATCAATTTCGCCTTTTTGCAGAGCCGCGATCACGGCTTTGCTATCCGCAAAGAAGCGATAGATGATCGTGTTGATCTTGGCATCGCCAAGCGGGAAAGGTTTGGAACTCTTGACCAGGTCAATTTCCTGACCGGCTTTCCATTCCTTGATTTCGTACGCGCCATCGCCGAGGGGTTTCTTGGCGTAATCGCTCTTGGCTTGATCCTTCGCCGGAGTCTTGGAGAGAATGTGCGACGGCAACCAACCAGGAATGATCGTCCAATACACGGAATAAACGACTGGTCCAACTTGCTTGTCATAGCCGTTGGCAACATAGTCGTCCTTGTATTTGGCGAAATCCACATTGCCCGTCAGCTTGCCGGCGGCGGCGGCTTTGGCTTGATTTTCGCTCAGCATTTTGACGATCACCGTCTTGTCATCTACGGCGGTCACATCAAAGATGCGTTCAGTCACATCGCGCGCACCCACTTCCATATCCGGGTCCATGATCAATTTCCATTCATAGACCACGTCCTTGGAGGTGACGGGCGTGCCATCCGTCCAGCGCCAATCCTTGCGAATCTTGTAGGTCACTTCGAGGTGCTTGTCTGCGCCATCGCCGACCCATTTTGCGCCGCCATTTTCCAACGTCGGCACAGTTTCGCAACCCAGCGGAATCCACTCAGTCTTTTCGTTCTGCCCCATGCAACCGACCATATAGGTGCTGTTGACAATCGTGCGCGCCATCATCGAGCCAATCAATGGGTGCAACGTATCCGGCTCTTGTTGAAGCGCAAGCACAACCGTGTCAGACGCTTTGGGTGCGGCAGTCGGTGGCACAGTCGGTGCGGCAGTCGGCGGCACCGACGTTGGCGTTACCACGCGCTCAACCACTTGCGGTGTGCCAGCGACAATCGCCGTTTCCTTGACCACCACAGTTTCTTTAATGACTTGCGGCGGGGGGGCAGTTGGCGCGGCGCACGCGCCCAGCGCAACAATGATAGCGAGCAAAACAAGCAACCAAATTGCTTTTTTCATCTCTTCTCCTCCTGAATTTTGCCGAGCGGTTTTTTGAGTCGGGGAAACCATTCGCGGGACCTCCACCCATTCGGATAGACGATCAAGGAATTTACGTCGCGGTACATCGGTGGAGCATCTGCTTTGAGCTGACCACCCCCTTTCGGGTAATACATTGGGGAATCAAACAAGAGGCAACTGAATTATACGGGAATTAACTTGGGCTGTCAACAATTTTTGCCGCGCCGGTTATTCACGCGCCGAATTCGTTAGCCGAATCCTGCGATGTGTGGTAAAATCTGCGCCACGCTCACCAGAGGAAAGCTCAATGACCCTAACCAGCCACACAATTCAAACAACCGCCCGCACAATCCGAGATAACGTCAATCGCGTGATCGTCGGCAAAAGCGACGTGGTGGACCTTGCACTCGTCGCGCTCTTGTGCGAAGGGCATATCCTGTTCGAGGATGTACCGGGCATCGGCAAGACGACGTTGGCAAAAGCGCTCGCGCGCTCGCTCGGATGCGAATTTCGGCGCATCCAATTTACGCCGGATTTGCTCCCCAGCGATGTCACCGGTTTGTCGGTATTCAACCAAAAGACGCAAGAATTTGAATATCGTCCAGGCCCATTGATGGCGCAGGTGGTGCTTGCCGATGAAATCAATCGCGCAACACCGCGCACACAATCGGCATTACTCGAAGCGATGCAAGAGCGACAGATCACAGTGGACGGCGAGCGCAAACTGTTGCCGCGTCCATTTCTCGTCCTCGCCACGCAAAACCCCATCGAACTCGAAGGCACTTTTCCTCTGCCCGAAGCGCAACTGGATCGATTTTTCATCAAGCTCGAATTAGGTTACCCCACCCAGGACGAAGAAGCCGCGATCCTTTTGCGCTTTGAACGCGCCGAGCCACTCGACGATTTGCGCGCCGTGGTGGACGCCGATACCATCAGCGCGATGCAAACCGCGGTCCGCACGGTGCGCGTTGAAACATCGGTACGCGACTATGTGATCGCGCTCGTCCGCGCCACGCGCGCGCACGCCGCCGTTGAACTCGGCGCAAGCCCGCGCGGCTCACTCTATCTCTATCACGCGGCACAAGCGTATGCCGCTTTGCACGGACGCGATTTTGTGTTACCCGACGATGTGAAATTTCTCGCGCCATACATCCTCACGCACCGCCTCATCATCAGCGCGCAGACCCGGCTTCGCGGGCGCGATGCCGCGCAAATCGTCAAAGAAGTAATCGAGTCCGTGCCAGTACCAGTAGAGCAATAATCAATTAGACCAACCTGCCAAAAAGCTAAACTGGATTGCGCAATTGGCGATTGGTTCATTTGATACTTGGACATTTTGAAAAACCATGTTTAACCAATCCTGGCTTGCCTTTGCCGCGGTGATGATTATCTTTGGCGCGTTCTTCCATTTGAACGCGCTCATTGTGCTTGCCGCGCTCTTACTCACGATCATTCCGATTGCCTGGGCATGGAATCGCGTGGCGTTATGGCGCGTCAGTTACGAACGCACGCTCAGCGAACAGCGCGTCTTTGTCGGCGAAACCATTGACCTCGGCATCCGGATCAACAATCGCAAAATTTTGCCGCTCGCCTGGGTCAAGGTTGACGATCAATTTCCGACGGCGCTCCCGCCGCTCAATAAAACACTCGCGCCGTCGCACGTTCCATTGACCGGGTATCTCTCGCAACGCGCCGCGCTCGGCGGCTTTGAGCGCGCGCGCTGGCAGTACCAAATTCCTTGCACGCACCGCGGCTATTACGCACTCGGGCCAGCCAAGATCAAATCCGGCGATCTCTTTGGTTTGTTCGACCGCGAATGGATCAGCCCGCGCACGGATCGCGTGATCGTCTATCCGCGCGTAACCCCAATGCACGAGTGGGGCTTGCCGCCCAAAGACCCGCTCGGCGACGCGAAAACGCGCGTCCCAATTTTCGACGATGCAACACGCCCGCGCGGAGTGCGCGATTATCGTCCCGACGATGCGCCCAAGCACATTCATTGGCGCGCGACGGCCCGGCGCGGCGAACTCCAAGTCAAGGTTTATGAGCCCACGATCAATTACCAGTGGGTCTTGTTTCTCAACGTCGCCACGTTCGCGCACGCCTGGCAAGGCACAAACCCAGAATTGCTCGAACGCGCGATCAGTCTCGCCGCATCCATCGCCAACTTTGCGACGGAACACAAATACGCCGTCGGCTTGATCGCAAACGGGACTTACCCGGAATCGGATCAGCGTTTGAAAATTTTGCCGAGCCGCGACCCGGATCACTTGCGGCATATTCTTGAAGCGCTTGCCGCTGTCACATCATTTGTCACCACCCCAATTGAAACTCTGCTTCGCACCGAAACGACAAACCTCGCCTGGGGCGCAACACTCGTCATGATCACGGGCGTTGTCACCGAGGAAATCCTCGTCGAGATGTTGCGCCTGCGCCACGCCGGTCGCCGCCTCGCGCTCATCTCGCTCGACGAAGACTGGACGCCGGACGCCAGCCAACTCGAAGGCATTGTGGTGCGCCAAGTAAAAAATGCACAGTGAACAATGCGTTTCCATTTTTCATCTAGTTTTTGAATTTGATTTATGTTGAAATTCAATCTGCGCCGTGAATTGCGCCTAGCGCTCCTTGCCGCAACGGAAACTTGCTGGGTCTATGCCATCGTCGCGTATTTGGCGGGGCTGGTTGAGCCGCAACAAACCCTCACGCCTTTGCCATTTTTTATCGCCTATTGGATCGCGCTCATGGTAGGACGCGCACTGCCGCGCCTCAAAGCGCGCTGGGCCCTCTTGCAAGCGTTCGCGGTCAGCATTGCCATCGTCACACTGATCAGCGTCGTCCGCGTCGAACTGTATCCGGTCCATTGGTATGACCTGGGTTGGCTTCCACATTTCTTTGCCACCGTCTTGACCTTTGCCGATGGGTTTGCTACCGCGCATTGGGTCAGTCTCAGCGTGATTTATGTATTTGTCCGCGGCTTGAGTTTGGCGCAACGCCCGCTCACTTTGTGGTTTATCGGCTTGCAATTTCGGCTTGGCATCGTTATTTTTTTTGTGTTCATATTTTTCGCCGTGATGATCAAGCCCGCCGATCCGTCGTTGTGGATTTTCATTTTCTTTTTCCTCTCCCTGATCGCGATTGCGCTCGCGCGCATTGATGAAATGGAAAGCGCGATACGGTATGGTTCGCGGTGGGCCATCACAATCCTCGGCGCGGTCGCGCTCGTCCTGTTCATCGGTCTCGGCGTTCTGCAATTTTTCACAGTTGACACCGCGACCGCTCTGCTCCGGTTGCTCGCGCCGGTCTGGGCGCTCTTTACCGCGCTCGTGATTTTGATTGCAATTCCGTTTGGCTTTCTTGCCAACTGGCTCGTTGACTTGCTCCGACCTTTATTCCAAAACGCAGGCGATCTGTTCAACAACCTGGGCAACTTGATACCCACCAACAACAATCCGGTTGAAAAAATTCAAGAATCGGGCGCGTGGTTGTCCGCGCTCACGCCGATCATCCAAGCCATCGTCGCTCTGGCAATTTTTTTCGCCGTTGCGTTATGGCTCGCACGCGCGCTGAACCGCCGAATGCAACAGTACGAAGACGCAACCTACACGCGCGAAACAATTGGCAATGATGAACACGCCGATCGCGCGGGGTCGGCGCAAAAATCAAAGCCGCGTCCGCAGGCGCGCAATCTGTCCGCCGAAAACATTCGCCGCATCTACGCCGCACTCGTCGCGCGCGCGGCACACGCGGGCATCCCGCGCCATGCCGACGAAACACCTTACGAATTTTTGCCGCGTCTCACGCAAGTGTTCCCGGCTGAATCTGCCGATTTGCGCGAAATCACCGAGGCATACATCGGCGTGCACTATGCCGAACAGACCGCAACGCCAGAGCAAGTCAGTCAAGTCAAAGCAGTGTGGCGCAGAATCGAAAAAATAATCAAACGCACAATGTAAATGGAGTCCCAATGAAACTCGTGACTGCAGATCAGATGCGCGCGCTCGAACAACGCGCCGATGCGAATGGCAACTCGTTTGCTACGATGATGGAACGCGCCGGGCAAGCCGTCGCCGATGCCATCCTCGCCCGCTGGGGCGCGCATCCGCGCGTCCTGGTGCTCGTCGGTCCGGGCAACAATGGCGGCGATGGGCTGGTTTGCGCGCGATACTTGCACGACGCAGGCGCAAGCGTTTCGCTCTACCTGTGGAAACGCGCGCCGCGTTCGGACGATGACAATTATCGTTTGTGTTTTGAACGACACCTCCCGACCTTGCGCGCAGAATACGATACTGATCTCGTCGCATTGAAACACGTCCTGGGCGAAACCGATATTCTGGTGGATGCGCTCCTCGGCACGGGCGTCACCCGCGCCATCGAAGGCACGCTGGCAGAATTGCTCGGCGCGATCAAGACGACATCGCCCCAGCGCGCAATCACCGAACTTGTTCCGTCCGCCGTTCATTCAGCGCCCCGTCCAATCGTCGCGGTTGATCTCCCCACCGGACTCGACCCGGATACCGGCGCGCTCGATCCTGCCGCGCTGGCGGCTGATCTCACCGTCACGTTTGCTTTGCCAAAAATTGGTCACGTCACATTTCCTGGCGCGCAAGCCGTCGGCGAACTCGTGGTCGCTGACATTGGCATTGCCGCAGAATGGGCGGACGCCAACGCGCTCGCTGTGGCAACGGCGCACGAGATCGCGGCAATGCTTCCCGCGCGCGCGCGCGATTCGCACAAAGGCACCTTCGGCAAAGCGCTATTGTGCGTCGGCTCATCGAATTATATCGGCGCGGCATTCCTGGCTGGGTCAGCGTGCGCGCGCGCTGGCGCTGGCCTCGTCACGCTCGCGCTCGCCCGCACGATTTATCCGCACATTGCGAGTACATTGCACGAAGCCACGTTCGTCAGTTTGCCCGACGATGGCGGCGCGCTCATCCCTACCGCCGCAACTGTCTTGGGTAACCAAGCATCCGCGTATGATGTGTTGTTATGCGGTTGCGGGCTGGGTCGCTATTGGCGCACCCTCGAATTTGTGCGCCAAGCGATCGCCCTGCGCGGAGATGCCGCCGCGCGCAATGTCATTGATGCGGATGCGCTGTTCGCACTCGCGCAAATTAGCCGCTGGTGGAAATGCCTCGCGCCGAACACGACCATCCTGACGCCGCACCCCGGCGAAATGGCGACCTTGACCGGCTTGACGCGCGACCAGGTGCAAGCGGATCGCGTGAACGTGGCGAAAAAATTTGCGGCGCTGTGGCAACAGATCGTCGTCCTCAAAGGCGCATTCACCGTCATCGCCGCGCCGGATGGACGTGCGACGCTACTCCCCTTTGCCACGCCTGCGCTTGCCACAGCGGGAACTGGGGATGTGTTAGCCGGTACAATTACCGCGATGCTCGCGCAAAAGTTATCACCGTTCGATGCGGCGGTGGCTGGCGCATACGTGCATGGCTTGGCTGGCGCGCTCGCCGAACGCGAAATTGGCGCGGCGGGCGTCGTGGCAGGCGATCTGCTGGCGCGCTTGCCTACCGCGATTCGGCAAATTCAAAAATCATCGGCGGGATAGCACGAATTCGATAAAACAAAAAGACGAAAGACCAGGTTGGTCTTTCGTCTTTATCTTTCGTC
>JBBIUF010000005.1:0-24855 GCA_037440365.1 Chloroflexota bacterium | reverse complement strand
TCGATAAAACAAAAAGACGAAAGACCAGGTTGGTCTTTCGTCTTTATCTTTCGTCGTTCGTTCTCAATCGCGCTTAATGCCGGAAATGACGCACGCCTGTAAACACCATGGCGATATGGTGCGCGTTTGCCGCCGCAATCGCTTGGTCATCGCGCACCGAGCCGCCTGGCGCAATGATTGCCGTAATCCCAGCTTCGGCGGCAACCTCGACGGAATCCGGGAATGGGAAAAAGGCATCGGACGCCATCACCGCGCCGCGCGATTTTTCTCCGGCGCGCGTTGCCGCAATCCGCACGCAATCCACGCGGTTCGGTTGACCGCCGCCAATGCCTACCGTCGCCGTGCCGCGCGCAAAGACAATCGCGTTCGACTTGACATGCCCGCACGCGATCCACGCAAATTGCAGCGCCTCGGTCTCGGCTTGCGTCGGCGCGCGTTGGCTGACCACCTTCCATTCTGTGCCCGCCGGATCACCCAGGTCGCGATCCTGACGCAAGATGCCGCGCGTCACACTGCGTAATTCCGTTTTGGGCTCAATGTCGAGATTCGGCATCAAGAGCAAGCGGCAATTCTTTTTGTGTTGCGTTAGCCACGCGCGCGCGTCCGCCGAAAAACCAGGTGCGGCGATACACTCGACAAACAAATCGCCGAGCGCGCTTGCGGTTGCGCCGTCGAACTCACGGTTGGACGCGATCACGCCGCCAAACGCCGAAACCGGGTCGGATGCCAGCGCGAGTTGAAACGCCTCCACCAACGCGGGTGCCGTCGCAATGCCGCACGGCGACAGATGTTTGACGATGCAAATCGCGGGCGCAGGATACGCCACCGCGCCGCGCCACGCGGCATCGAGATCGAGCAAGTTGTTGTACGACAATTCCTTGCCTTGCAAAATTTCGCCGCCGAGGGGTCCCGCGCCGGGGGCGAATGAATAGAGCGTCGCGCGCTGATGCGGATTTTCGCCATAACGTAAGGTTTGCACCGGATAGGCCGTGACGTTCAACGCGGAGGCGCCCGCCAGGTAATCGCGGATCGCGGCGTCATAGCCCGCCGTGTGCATAAAGCCCTTGACCGCGAGACGCCGGCGCGTATCGGCAGAGGTTTGACCGTGCGCCGTGATCTCGGCAAGCACCGCATCGTAATCGGATGGGTCGCACACAATCGTCACGCGCTCTAAATTTTTTGCCGCGGCGCGGATGAGCGCAACGCCGCCAATATCAATGTTCTCGATGGCATCGGCAAATGTGACATCCGGTTTCGCAATGGTTTGTTGAAACGGATAGAGGTTGACTGCCACCAGATCGATTTTGCGCGCGTGAATGCGCTCCAGGTCGGTTTGATCGCTCGCCCGGTCGCGCGCCAAGATGCCGCCATGAATGGCCGGATGCAAGGTCTTGACGCGCCCGCCGAGAATTTCCGGCGAGCCGGTATAGTCCGCCACTTGGGTCACGGTCAAACGCGCGTCGTGCAAGGCTTGGGCTGTGCCGCCCGAGGCGAGCAGAGTCCAGCCCAGGTTGTGCAACGCCGTGGCGAATGGAACGAGGTTCGTTTTGTCAAACAATGAAAATAGCGCAGTCGGCATAGCTCACTCCTCAACATAGATTTGATGTGCGCGTGCTTGGATCCACGTTACATGTAGCCGTCAAGATGCTTCGTCTTCCGCCAACATGCGTTCAAACGCGGCAAGCACCTGCGGATCAAAAAGTGTGCCGCTTTGCGCGTGAAGGTACGCGCGCGCTTGGGCTTGCCCCCACGCCGCGCGGTACGGGCGATCCGAGCGCAACGCATCCCAGACATCCACGACGGCAAAGAGCCGCGCCGCGAATGGAATTTGTTCGCCGCGCAAGCCACGCGGATAACCGGTGCCGTCCCATTTTTCGTGATGGCAGTACGGAATATCGAGCGCGGGGCGCAAGTACATAATCGGTTCAAGCAGGTTGTACGCATAGCTGGGATGACGGCGCATGATTTCCCATTCGGCGGACGTGAGCGGACCCGGTTTAAGCAAAATGTTATCGGGGATGCCCATCTTGCCAATATCATGCAAGAGCGCGCCGCGCCGAATGTGTGTGAGTTCAGGCGCAACGATCCCAAATGCGCGCGCGAGGTTCAATATCATATCCACCACGCGCACCGTATGACCCTCGGTTTCCTTGTCGCGCAAATCGAGCGCGCGCGACCAACCTTCCAGCGTGGTGTCATACGCCAGTGCGAGTTCCAAGTTGGAATGTTGCAAATTTTCGAACAAGGTCGCATTGTCAATGGCAATCGCGGCTTGCCCCGCAATCGTCTCCAAAAAATCGAGCCATTCGTTGCTGGATTCAAGCGGGGCGCGATGTAAAATTTCCAGCACGCCTTTCACTTGGCCTTTCGCGATCAGCGGGACGCCATAGTACGTCACAAACCCTTCGCCTTGCAACCAATTGGAGATGGTAGGATTGTCCAGGGTCGTCAAATCTGGAATGTGCAACGTGCGCCGTTCGAGCGCGACGCGCCCGCCATAGCTATTACCCAAACGCAAGACGGAATGCATGATGGACCCCGAACGAAAGCCGCGCACGGCGGCGGTTTCCAAGGTTTGCAAATACGGCTTGAGCAACAAGACATCGGCCGCATCCACGCGCAATTGCAGGGTGACCTGCGAGAGCAAAATATCGAGCGTCACACGCAAATCCAAACTGGCGTTGATCGCAGAATCAATCGTGCGCAGAGCTGAGAGCCGTTCCAATTGCCGCCTAATTTGTGCTTCGGCGGCGTGACGCGCGTGACGCACTTGGGCATCGCGGATTTCACGTTCAATGACCGGAGCGAGGCGCATCATCTTGTCTTTCATAATGTAATCATGCGCGCCCGCTTTCATCGCCGCGACCGCCGCGTCTTCACCGATACTGCCGGACACGATGATAAAGGGCAGATCTAATTCACGTTGCTTGATGAGTTCCAATGCCGGGAGCGCGCCAAAGTGCGGCATGGAATAATCGGCAAGCACTGCATCCCAATCTCCCGTGACGAGCGCCGCATTCATTTCATCTGCGGAATCAATATGGCGATACACCACATCCAGCCCGGCGCGCTTGAGTTGTTGCGCCATCAGCAAAACATCATCCGCGGAATCTTCGACAATCAACACGCGTAAGGGTGCATTCATGTTAAATTCCTTGCGATGGCAATGGCTCGTTCAGCATCAACCAGTACAAACCCAGTTGTCCCGCGGCAATGATGAATTGGTTGAAATCAACCGGCTTGCGGATATATGAATTGGCGCCCAATTGATAACCGGTCATAATGTCTTGCTCTTCGCCCGATGAGGTGAGAATCACGACTGGGATCAGTTTGGTGCGCGCATCAGCGCGTAACCGGCGCAACACTTCCAGTCCGTCAACTTTGGGTAATTTGAGATCGAGCAAAATGACCGTAGGCGATTCGCGGACATCGCGCCCGGCATACGCGCCGGTCCCAAACACATAATCGAGCGCGGCGGTGCCATCCCGCGCCACGACGACCGGGTTCAGGATGTTGTTTTTGAGAAATGCCCGCAACGTCAAGGTTTCGTCATCGGGGTTGTCTTCAACGAGCAAAATGGTTTTATTTATCATTGGAATCCTCCCCTTTGCCCAACGTGAAATAAAACGTTGCGCCGCGTTCCACTAGTCCTTCCGCCCATACCTGCCCGCCATGTCGGTGAATGATCCGTTGCACGGTCGCCAGCCCAATGCCCGAACCGGGAAATTCAGCCACGGTGTGCAAACGTTGAAACGGGGTAAACAGTTTGTGGGCAAATTCCGGCTCAAACCCCGCGCCGTCATCCCGCACAAAATACACCGCGGCGCGGTTTGGCTCGCGCACCTCGCCAAACTCAATGCGCGCGCCGGAATGTTTCGCGGTAAATTTACACGCATTGCCCAATAAATTTTCCAGCGCGATCCGCAACAGCCGCGCATCGCCGCGGGCAAGCATATGGTCCGCGATCACAAAATCAAGCGCGCGGGCTGACTCACGTTGCGCGAGCTGGTTCGCCACCTCGCGCGCGAGTTCGCTGAGATCGATCAGATCGTGGTGCAGTTCGCCGCGCGCGATCCGAGACAGCGTCAGCATATCCTCGATCAATTGACCCATCGTTTGCGTCGCCGCGCGAATCCGCGAAAAATAATATTTGCCTTGATCATCCAAGCGGTCGGTGTATTCTTCCAACAAAATTTGGCCAAAGCCGTCAATTGTACGCAAGGGCGCGCGCAAGTCATGGGACACCGAGTACGAAAACGATTCCAATTCCTTGTTGGCGGCTTGCAATTGCGCGGTGCGCGCTTGAATGCGTTGTTCCAGATCGGCGTTGAGTTGACGCACTTGAGCTTCCGCGGCTTTGCGCCCAGTCACATCCGTTGCCGCGCTCATCACCAAGCGTCTGCCATCCAACATTTTGCCGAGCGGGACGGTGCTAAAATCCCAAATGCGCGTCTCGCCAGAGCGCGTGGTAATCGCAAATTCGCCTTCATCCACTCGTTCGTCCAAACGATACAATTGCTCAATAATCGCTTGCACGGCGGCTTGCCGTTGCCCATACGCTTTGGCGGTCCAATCCGGCACGGTGGGAATATCCGCCAGCGTATAGCCACTCAAGTCTGTCCAGGCACGGCTGAGCGCAATCGTCTGTCCATCTTCAGCGTGTAACATTATCGGAAAGGGCGCGTCAAGCACGGCGCGGCGAAAACGCGCTTCGCTTTCACGCAACGCTTCTTCGGCATGTTTGCGCTCGGTAATATCTTGGACGATGCCAGATAATTTGAGAATATTTCCTGCCGCGTCAGTCACGCGATCACCCGGTTGCGCCCAAATGGTATGAACCGAGTGATCCGCCCAGATCACGCGATATTCCAGCGGCGCGGGTTGCCCCGCCGTGATCACGGCTTGATTAGCGCGTTCGACTTTTTCGCGGTCATCAGGATGGATCGCTTGCTGAATGACCTGGGTCAGGTCGCCGGAAAATCCGTCTGGCTCGATGCCAAAGACGCGGTGCATTTCATCCGACCAGACCAGGTGGTTGGTGCGCGTATCCCACGTCCAACTGCCCACATGCGCAATTGCTTGCGAACGCTTCAGACTCGCTTCGCTCTCGCGCAACGCTTCTTCCGCGCGTTTGCGTTCGGTGATGTCAGAAAAAATTGTGGCGAAATAACCAGGGCGGGGACTAAACGCGACCACGCGATACGATTTGCCCAGGGCTTGCGCATAGTTTTCAAATTCGAACGATTCACCGGTTAAAGCCACCCGTCCATAAGTTTCGATCCAGAAGGGTTCAGTGTCAGGCATAACCTCTAACACGGTGTGACCAATCAAGTCAGCCGCATGGAGCGTCGTCAAACACTCAAAGGCGGCATTGACCTCAATAAAACGATAGTCAATCGGCTTTCCTTGCGCATCACAAATAATTTCGTGCAAAGCAAAACCATCAAACATTTGATCGAACAATAAACGATATTTCTGTTCGCTCTCGCGCAACGCTTCTTCCGCGCGTTTGCGTTCGGTTATGTCACGCGCAATGGCTTGAAATGTGCCATCCATCAACATCTTGGCATTTAATTCTACCGCTATTGTGCTACCGTCTTTTTTCAGCAACTGCCGCTCGAACACCATCGTTTTGCCCGTGCGTAATTCGTCAATCACCAATGGGCGTGCGGCGAGCGCTTCAGGCGAAACGAGATCGCGCATATTCATCTGGAGTAGCTCGGCTTCCGTATAGCCCAGCATCGTGCACGCCATTGGATTGACAATCACATAATTGCCTTGCGCGTCCGCGACAAAAACACCATCGCTCGCTTGCTCCAACAATTCACGGTAACGGCTTTCACTCGCGCGCAACGCATCGAGCGTTTGTTGGCGCGCGTGCGCTTGCGCCATCGCGTCCAGTGCAAACGAAATATCGGACGCCAAGCCATCCAGCAATTCAATTTCCTGAGCGTCGAAAAAATTGGGTTCGGCGGAATAGAGCGTCAACACACCCGCCACGCGCGCATCACGCCACAACGGAAATGCCGCCGCCGCGCGATAGCCATGCGCCAGCGCATTGGCACGCCAGGGAAGCATCCTGGGATCGCTGGCGTAATCATTGCAGATCATATGCGCGCCATCACGCACCGCCGTGCCAGTGGGGCCGCGCCCTTCCGGCACATCGCGCGCCGAAATCCGAATCTTGGCAAGGTACCCTTGTTCTGCGCCAGCGATTGCCACCGGTTTGATCCACTCCGACCCAGGTTCAAGCAAGCCGATCCACGCCATCCGAAATTCGCCTTCTTCAACCGCAATGCGGCAGACTTCGGCATAGAGTGCGTGCGGATCACGCGCGCGCACCATCGCCTGCGCGATGCGCGTCAGCACCAAATACAACCGGTTCAAGCGCGTAAAAGATTCGCTCATGACCTTCCTCGCTTCAAAGCAAAAAGCGACCCAGTGTTTATCACGCACTGTGCTGGTCGCCGCCCTTCATCAACGCTATTGTCCCAAATAGTATAACACGCCTAATTGGAAAAATCCAATTGCCGGGTCAATTGGCAGGGTGCGTCAAGGTTTTGGGCAAACGCCGCCGAGTAAAAGCCGGCGTCTCGGTAATGTGAAACTCGGCAAGCCGATTCGCCTCGCGCAACTCGGTTCACCGAGTTTTCACCTTTTGAGCCATCGTTTGAAAACGATGGCGGGCAAACTCCGAGGCGTGGGCGTAATGCTTCCATAAGTCGATCCATCAATTGCGCCGCCGGGTCATTCTGTGATTGCGTTGATCGCGCTGATACCGCGCGCCGGTTGACCGCTGATGCGGTTTATCCAAACCCACGCGGTGGTGGCAATTCGCGGAATTGAAACGCGCCGCCATCCTATTTGCGTTTTGAGCGAGTGTAACCTTTCACGCGGTAGCGCATCTAACCGAGTGAAATCTAGATGAGGTGATCACAATGGAATTGGTAATTGATTTTCCCGGCGGCGCGCGGGTGGACGCGCATTTTGGACCGTACACGGTCAAGACCGATCAACCTGCGCCGAGCGGCGATGGTTCTGCGCCAACCCCATTTGCAACTTTCCTGGCTTCGATGGGAACGTGCGCGGGAATTTACGTGCTGGGTTTTTGCAATCAACGCGGCATTAGCACAGAGGGTGTTCAAATTATTCAACGCATGGATGTCGATCGGATGACGGGGCTGGTCAGCACAGTGCATCTGGACATTCAGTTGCCGCCCACATTTCCCGAAAAATACAAAGACGCCGTGATTCGTTCCGCCGAACAGTGCGCAGTCAAAAAGCACTTTGAGCGTCCGCCGAAATTTGAGATTCACACGAGCGTAGCGCAAACCGCATAAAAAAAAGACCGGGCTTGTCAAGTCCGGTCTTTTTTTTATGGAATGGGGATGATGAGTTGCTGTCCTGGTAAAATGTTGTCACTGACAAGCCCGTTGGCAGTTTTGATCGCGGCGACGGTGGTGTTATAGCGGCGTGAAATGGAAAACAGCGTGTCGCCAACGTGGACAATGTACAATGTCGTGCGCCGCGTTGGCACAGGGACCGGCGTAAGCGTCGGCGGCGCGGTGGGTACAGGCGACCCCGTCGGCGTGGCTGAGGGCAAATAAATAATGATCGGCGTCCAGGTTGCGGTTGGCCGCGCGGGCGGCGTGATAAACGAGGTCACGCCAGGCGTTGCCCCAGGCGGCGCGGCGCGCGTTCCGGCAACTGGAGCCGTCGTCGTAATCGGTTGGGCGCTCGTCAGCGCATCAATCTGCGCCTGCGAAAAAGTGTACAGCGAAATATCGAGTTGCATCGTCGCATTCGCCGCTTCGCCGCCGATAAACGTGGCGTTGTTGATCACCAAGCCCTTGGTGGGAATGCTTTTGGTCCGCGCGACAAAATCAACCAAACCGTGCGATGAGCCTTGCACTTGCAACTTTAAATTTGTCACGCGATAGACATCTTTGGGCCCCGGGGTTGGGCCGGGCACGGTTTGCAAATCGGACACGACGACGCCGGCATCATTCGCATATTGATATAACAAGGAAAGTAATTGACTCGCCTGGGGATCGGTGAGGAACGCGGCAAGTTGAGCCGTCAGCGTCACTTTGCCTTCCGCAATGCGTGTTTGCATATCCGCCGGTTTAGCTTCGGGGATTTTGCGCGCTTCGACCAGCGCCTTGCGCGCATCGTTTAACTGCACCGCGAGTTTGTCGCGCGCCGTCAACTCGGGACTGATCGACGTTGTAAAGAACGCGGCATAGCTGAGGGTGAGGATGAGAATCACCAACAAAGCCAGCAAGAGATACAGATTTCGCGACAAGGATTCACGCAAGCCGCGAGTGCTATTCGCAAGTCGCATCATGGCGCGATTGCCTTGAGATCGAGCAGGATGATAAAGCGGTATGGCATCGTATCGAAGGGAGCAAATGCTGGGCGCAAGTGCATTGCGCCGGACAGCCGCGCCAGGCTCGCATTCGGCGCGGATTGCGCGACCGGCGTTGCGCTGATCGGCTGACACGGTGGGGTATTGAGGCTGGGAATTTCCGTAACTTTGATCGTATACTTTTTATCGGGCGCATACTGGCGCGCCATGTTGACGATCGTCACAACTGCGTTACCATCACCCGGCGCGCGAAAGCACACCGCCGATGCAAAATTATTTGTCCCTGGCGCGTAATCATCGTTGACCCAGCGCATCGTTTGCGTAATGTTCATTGTGACAGTGATCAAGGTATCCACGCCCAACGCCAGGTCCGAGGTGAGGACTTGATAATAGCGATCCGTTTTGGCGATAAAGACCACATTGTCCACGTCGCCGTTGGGATAGAAATTGTGAATTTGCGATTCGCCGAGCGCGATGGAATGAGGCGTGACATCATCGGGTTCATAACTATCGCGCAAGTCAGGCGTCGGCGTGTGTGTCGCGGGCTTGGTTGGCGTTGGCGTCAGCGTTGGCAAGGGAGTCAGCGTCAGGGTCGGCGTGGCAGTTGGCACGGGCGTACTCGTTGGCGTGAACGTTGGCAAAGGCGCAGGAGGCGTCGGCGTTGGAATAATTTCATCCACTTGAAGCGTATAATATTTATCCGGTCCATCTTGCCCCCGGTTGGAGGTTGTGATCAAGGTGGTCACATCGCCGCCTGTTGTGTTTTGGAAAATGATTTCCGAGCGCAAATCACCCGGCGCGACATCGTCATTGGACAAGGTAATGCCGGCAACTTGGACCGTCATGAATGTGTCTACCCCGGCAACCAAATCTTTGGTATAGACACGATAATAGCGTCCGGCTTTGGCGATAAACGTTTCATTATCCACGTCAAAAAGCGGATAGAAATTGTGCCGCTGAGGTTGCCCGATCGCGATCGGCTTGGCATTGGCGAGCGTATCGTCCGGCTCGTAGGGATCGCGCAAGTCGGGTGTCGGCGTGATCGAAGGGGTTAAGGTTGGCGAGGGTGGCAGAGGGGTAAAGGTTGCCGTCGCCGTCGGCGTGATCGGCAACGCGGTACTGGTGGGAATGGGTGTGAGTGCAAGTGTCGGCGTGAGCGTTGGCGTGAGCGTCGCCGTCGGCGTGAGGGTATTTGTCGGTGTAATCACCGGCGTCGCAATCGCTTGGATGGATTGGACCACCACGCGCGCAAATTGTCCCGATTGTTCCAGCGCCCGCGCGTAGGCGACCACAACATCTTCCTGGCTCGCGCGTCCATTCAGCGTTAGTTGCGCCGTGTTGCGGGTCAGCGATGAAAGCAACATTTGGCTGGAATCATAATTCGCGATGGCTTGGAACGCGCCCGGGAAATCGTACCGCGGCGAGGTCAACGTGGCATACACCGGCGCGACCTGGTTGATCTGTCCTTGCACCTGGGCGAGCGGCGTCAATTGTTTTTGCACTTCGGGCAATGCGGTCGGCACATTCGTCAACGAAAATTGCACCGATTTTAAATCCGCATTCAGGTTCACCGCATCGGTGTGAATCGTTGTGGCAATCAGGTAGAGAGGCAGGAAAAAAATCAGCATCGCGGCGGCGATCAACCAAAGCACAATTGCCGGACGAGTCATTTTAGGGGATGGCGGCGGCGCGGGCATGAGATCGGCGAGGCTGGGTTTATTCGCCGCCGGAGTAGCTGGGGTTGGTTTGGATGACATTGGCTTTTGCGTACTCATCGCTGGGTATGATACTCTTGTCGAATCTAAATGTCAAAGGGAGAATCACTTTTCAGAGATGCCAAGCAAGCGGGGGATAGAGCGCAAGCCAGGGATTGAAGAGGAGCGCCGCTATTGCGCCAGCACAAAGGAATGGCGCATACGGAATATGCGTGCGGCGCGTTCCGCGGCGGGTAGACAGCATGACCAGCGCGGTCAGACCTCCGGCGAAAATACCGAGCATTAACGCCCAGAGCGCGTATGGAAAACCAAACAGCAAACCGATCAACACGGCAAGTTTAATGTCACCGCCACCGAGATCACCGGGGCGGAGCCAGGCCGCCGCTAGAAAAATCGCCAAGCCGAATCCGCCGCCCACGAACACGGCCAGCAAATTTGCGCCCGGCGTCGCGAGTTGCAAAGCGACGATACACGCCAGTGCCGGAAAAACAATTCCATTCAAAATCAAACGATAGCGCAGATCGATCAAGGCGATGAGAATGAACAAGGCGCAGAAAGCGAGCGCCAGCCAAAAGTTGGGGGTGAGGTCAAAACGCAGATAGAGATACCCCGCGAGGAGCGCTGTCAACACTTCGACGCATGCGCCAAGCCGATACGGAGCGCGCGGTCGCGCCGCAAGCCAACGCGCCCAATGCACGGCAAATGCGGGCGACGCGGACAGGTTGCGCGGAGGCGGAGACGTAAAACGCGGCAGGACCTCCGCAGACCAGTTCAACACACTACCGAGTACTAGCCCCGCCGCGCAAAAAACAATGATCACTGAATTTAGGCCCTGGGATTATTTTTACGCGCGCGCGCTGTGTTCATTTCGCGTAATTTGCGCCGCAAATCCAACGCGTTCGAGAGCAATTGATCGGCCGAAACCTCGGCCAAACCTTTGCAGAAATTTTCCAACGCCGTTAACGACGTGTCTTCTTCTTCGAACAAATTCGACAAGTCGCCGAGACTGGAATCTGCGCTTTCGGACGGTTCGTCTTCCGGCGGTTTCTCTTCCTTCTTCTCGTCTTCTTTTTTCTCTTCTTTCTTGTCCTTGTCTTTTTCTTCAACGCCGGGCTCGACCAGTTGGGTATCCCCAAGCAATTCTTCGAGTTTGGCTTCCTCTGCAAGTTCGTCTACTACAACCGGCTCTGGCAGTTCGGTGCGCCGCCGCAACGCGGGTACCGTCAATACGCCAACGGCGATGAGAATCGGGATGAGCGAAAGCAAAAGCGCGACAATGACAATTTGCTGGCTGAACAACGAAGACACCAGTGAGGTATCCGGCGTAGACATTTTGAGCGCGTCGGAAAGCGTGGCGAGATGCTTGCGCGCTTCGGGGTCGGTCGTCTCGCGTTGCATTTGCGTCAAGCGGGCTTGTAAATCCGTATTATCCCAACCCCGCAAATCGTTTTGCGCTTGCGCCACATCCGTCGTCAACCACAGTTTATCGGCGACGAGCGCAATATACGTGCGTTGATACGCCGGGTCGAGTTGCCACGGCGTCGAGTTATTCCATTGCACCGGCAAAAGCCACCAACCCAGCACCAGCCAGCCCGCCAGCACGCCGATCCCAAACACCAAACCCAACTGGACGCGCGCGGAAATTTTAATTTTGGGGAACGCGAGTCGGCGGCGTTTGGGTTTGGACGCGATTGCTGGTTCTGCTTCACCGGCAAATTCAGTGAGCAGAATATCTGGTTCAAGTTCGCGCGAGGTGGTTGTGGGTTGAGTTGCCATAGCGAATTAAAAAGCCATTTTGACCAATGGCGGCACAATGATGAAACACGCACCAGAACAAATCAACAAAATCGACAAATACCAGGTCATTTTGATCAGATGGCCGCCTTCGCTCGCCACGACCGCAAAGGCGTTGATGACCGCAAGCAAAACGATCATACCGATCGTGATATTGCCTAGAAATTGAATTTGGGTCGTGTCGAAGGAGAACATGCCGCCCAAGCCAAGCGACGCCGAGCTACTACTGCCATCCGTATTTAGACCTTGCATGGCGGCATTCAAGCGAATCGAGAATTGACCGAGAATACCGAGCAGGAAAATCATCAAGCCCGCCATAATCGTGTGCATGATGATCGTCAACCAAGCAAACGTGCCGGATACGCCCAGCCGTTGCGCGCGCAACATCGAAGTCTTGCTGGCAAAGTCACTCGTCAGCAAACCAGATTTTTCGGGATCGCCGCCCAGGTTGACCGCTTCATAAAAAATGCCGACCGATTGATCCGCCAGCTTACTGCCGCTTTCGATGCCAAATATTTTCCAGCAGTATTCGGGCTTGCCAAACGATTTGAGGCGCAAGTCCAACATGCGAATATCGGGTTGAAGCGCCGGAAACGAATCGAGCCGGATCGCGGCAATTGCATCTTTTAGCGTTGTGCCGCGCGAGGTTGCCGTGCCGCCGACCGAGCGCAAGAACGCACTCACCTCAGCGTCTTTCGCTGTAATTTCATTTTCTGCTTTGTTCGCAAAATAGCCAGCGGGTAAAACAAACAGGCCCGCGATGATCAGCAAAATGCCCTTGTCTACACCCAGGAACCATAGCACCGCCACGACCGCCAGCATCAACGGTGCGCCCATCACAAAAGCTTGGCGCGCGCGCCGCTGCGTTTTGGAGCCGGTCGCCAATGGCATATTCTTGGTTTCTTGCGGCGAGGCGCGGTACATGATCCACGCCACCGCAAAACCAGACGCCACCGCAACAAAGATCATGCCCGCCATCACGCTTGACCCGATATTGTAAATCATTGTCATCACCATATTGATAATGACGATGAGCGAAATCGAAACACTGACGGACGCATACGCATCCGTCCATTTTTTCAAACTTTCGATGCGGCGTAAATAATCGTTCGCGTAATTTTCGCCTTGCACCCCCGCTTCGCGCGCCAGGAATCCGCCCAAGGGTTCACCGGAGCGGAGCGCATCGGAAAGGCGCAGTAAAAATGTTTTGGTTTCGGCTGAGGGCGTTTGTTCGCCGACCAACCGCACCGCGTCGGGATAGTTATAGCGCAGGTTCTCCGCCACTTCGTTGATCGTTTTGAAATACTGCGCCGTCGGCGAAGCCAAATGCCGCGCCAACAAAAATACGCGCGCGCGCGAAATTCCCGCGGCGGCGGTTGCCGACATGAAAATTAATTGATAATAGAGATCGAACGCGGAAATTTCTTCAAAGTAACTTTTGGCGGTGCGCTTCCGCAAGGACTGCGAAGACGTCATAGAAATTTTTCAACTTTCTTTGAGTATGCAAGCGTTGGAAAATTTTTGCGCGGCGTTTGAGTTCCGTATAAATGACTTTACGTTTGAACGGCGGGATGCCGCGCTTGAGCGCAATTTTTTCTTCCAAGAGGAAACTGTTCATAAAACCCGGAAACTCGAATGTGTCTGTTGCCGAGTTCCACTTGAACGCTTCAATAAAGGAAAAACTTTCCGTCAGCGGATCATACCCGACGATTTCGTTGATGCTTGTCACGCGGCGCATGGTGCCTTTGCCGGGCACTTTGACTGCCGCTTGAATCAACACGGATTCCAGGTTATCAATGTATGTTTTCGGAATGTTGATCGGCGAACCAGAGAGCCGTTGCACCAAGCGTTCCACATTGGAAGCGTGGAAGGTGGACATGACCCCGTGTCCCGTTTGCATGGCTTGGAATGCAATCGCGCCTTCCTCGCCGCGAATCTCGCCGACGATGATGCGATCCGGACGTTGCCGCAGAGCGGCTTTAAGCAAATCGAACATGCCCACTTCGGCGCCGGTATTGTCCTTGGACGCGCCGCGTGTCGTTTCGCGAATCCAGTTCTTGTGCGGCACTTGCAATTCCGGGGTGTCCTCAATGCTGACAATTTTCTTTTCGGGCAAAATAAAGGTTGTGATCGCATTCATGGTTGTGGTTTTGCCGGACGCCGTCGCGCCGACGACGAACATATTCATGCCTTCTTCCAGTACAAAGGATAAATACGCCGCCATCATATAATCCATCGTGCCAAATTCAATCAACTCAAACACGCTCGTTGGCACGTCGGCAAATTTACGAATGGTAAAGTTACTGCCGCGCTTGGACACGTCGGTGCCAAACACAATGTTGATGCGGGAGCCATCCGGCAACACCGCGTCCACAATGGGATTGCGGACCGTGACCGGGCGTTTGATCCATTCGCCCAACCAGATCGCAAATTGATCCACATCGTCTTCGTCCACAAATGTGATCGCGGCGGCGATACTTTTGAAAATTTTATGTTCAAGGAAAATTGAACCGACGCCTGAGCAGGAAATATCTTCCAAGTTGCGATCCTGGAGCAAGGGCGCCAGCAAGCCAAAACCAATCTTGTCGCGGATGAGCAGGTATTTCAACGCATCATATTCGCGTTGCGTCACTTTTAACTTGGCCGGCCCGCCGTTCGTGCTGACACTCGCGTCAATCGCTTTGAGCAATTCACGGGTTTTTTCTTCGTCGTTCTCGCTCGCCCCAATTGCTTCGACAAAGCCAAGCAATTTCATTTCCACGGTCGGCAAAATGTTGTCGAGGTTGACACAGAGGTGCGGTTCGACAGGGATATAAATATCGCGTTCGCCCTTGTCGTTTGGATAAATGTGCACGAACAAGTCGCCTTGCACGGGGTAGATTAAATTGCGGTGTTCGAGATATGAGAGGTCGCGCGAAATTTTCGGATAGTAATCCGGCACCCCGATTTCATCCATCGGCACTTGGTGGAGATAGTCCGCCAACATTTGGTTCGTTTCGCACATTTCCATCAAGGTCTTGGGCAAAATTGCGCGCAAACTGCATCGCGGGCCGTGATCGCACAGGGGCGCGTCTTTGTTGAGGGTAAAGGGTAACGCCAGAATGGCCATGGCGTCTAACCCTTCACTTTGTTGATCGGGATTACGCGAATGCCCCAACCCGGTTCAACTTCAAAGCTAACGATATTGCCGGTCGTCTGTTCCGCGCCGCGCACTTTGGTGACTTCCAAGGTCTTGACCAATTTGTTGCCGACTTCTTCCGTGCGGAGTTGCAAGTGCGCATCACACAGCGAACGAATCCGCGTCAAGAGTTCGCGCGTGAGGCCATGCGAGTGAATGATGGTCAACACGGTCGTGCCATCGCCGCACAACCGCTTGCTCTCTTCAAAGAAACCCAGGACTTCTTTGTCGGACGATGCCGGAATGGATGAGGTGAGCGAGTCTACAAAAATCATCTCGCGCGATTTTTCTTGTTTCATCGCGCGGATCAAAATCGTCGGCGCTTCTTTGCCCAACTGCGATGTTTCAATTGGATAGACCCGTAGTTTATCGAGCAAGAGGTAATCCAAAACATCCAAGTTCAAACTCCGCATTTGCTTGACCAGACTTTTGACCGTGTTCTCGCTCGTAAACAAGGACAGCCGATACCCCTCCGTCAGACAGCCATGCATCATTTGTTGCGATAGCACGGACTTGCCTGCGCCCGAGTCGCCCTCAATCAAGGTCAACGAGCCGAACGGCACGCCGCCGCCCATTTTGCCATCCAAATCATGATTGCCTGTCGAAATGAGCTTGGTGGTTTTATCTTCTTCACTGATCAGCAACGGTTTGAGCTTGGTAATCAGTTCGACCGGACCAAAGGGCTTGATGAGAAAGTCGTCTATACTTGAACCAGGTCCAATTTCCAATTCTTCAAGTTGGTTCTCGTCGGCAATCATCAAGAGACGTTGATCGCTTGTCGCCGGGTCTTTGCGGATGGTCTTGCAAACCTGCGCGCCCTTCATCGAAGGCAGTTTGAAACCCACCATCACCAAGTCGGGTTGTTCGCGACGCGACTTGGTCATGCCATCGGGACCGTCGAGCGCAGAAATGACAACATAGCCTTCTTCTTGCAAAGGATACCGAATCAACTCAATCAGTTGAGCGTCATTTTCAATGACGAGAATCTTTTTTTGTTTTTTGCTCGCCGGCATTTCACTATCCTATAAAACGAAATGTCTGTCGAACCTTCCCCGGCACGACAGACGAGCGCTCTAGTTTGATTAACGCATTGGGGACCGGGTTTTGCTCCCTGTGGTTACGGTCTAGGATCATTCTACCACTGACCGCCATTTGACGCAATGAGAACGATGGTAGGCAACCTAGACATCATACCCGGACGCCCACAAGACAGCTTTGACGCGCTGAACTAGATCTTTGGCTTTGACCGGCTTGGTCAGGAATTCCAGCGCGCCCACGTCAAACCCGCGGTTGCGGTCTTGGACGCGCGTGGCTAATTGATACGATTCTCTGACATTTTCGTCCACGCCGCCCTTTGCCGTCAACATCAACACGCCAATTTTCGAGGTGTCTGGATCCGCTTTGAGGTGCTTGCACACTTGATAACCGTCCATCCCTGGCATCATAATATCGAGAATCATCAAGTCTGGAATCCACTCACGCGCTTTTTTCAAGCCCAGGTTTCCGTCCAGCGCCGTCTCAACGATATAGCCCTCTTTTCTCAAGACCGCCGCCATAATCGTCAATTGCGGGACGTCATCATCCACGCACAAAATTTTCAATGGCATTAGGCGCCTCCTGCCTCACGCGCAAGTTGCTCCCATTTGGGATCGGAATAAAATGCCACGACGCGCCCAATTTCTTTTTCAAACCGCTCCACGGCTTCCGCACCGCCGGTGAGATTGCCCTTTTCGCCCAGCGTTTCCACAACTTGTCCGGCATCGCGCGCCACCAGCCCGCCCAAATTGCCCATTACCCCTTTCAAGCGGTGCGCTTTTGCTTCAACTTGCTTGGCATTGGCTTGCGCCAACCCCGCTTTCAGCGCCGCGAGTTCTTCCGGCACTTCGGCTAGTGAAGCCGCGACGGCTTGACGCAAAATGTCCACATCATCGCCGACCACATCCAGCGCCTCGCGCAGGACAACGGGGCGGGGTTCTGCTTGCGGCATCGCGAGCGGGGCTTGCGTCAACAACGGTTCGAGGGTCTTGTTCAAATCATCAATTCGCACGGGTTTGGTAACATAGGCGTCCATCCCCGCTTCCAAACATTTCTCGTGATATTCTTTTGTGGCAAACGCGGTCATGGCCACAATCAACACATGCCCAGCCAAGGTCTGTTCTTTCACGCGAATCATCCGTGTCGCTTCCAAACCATCCATCACCGGCATTGACACATCCATCAACACCAAATCAAATTGGGGCGCGCCCGCATCTGCCCGCGCGGCTTCATACGCCCGGACCGCCTCCAAGCCATTAACCGCAATCGTAACCGTATGCCCCGCTTTTTTCAACGACGCTTTCGCAATGAGCTGGTTGGTCGGGCTGTCTTCCGCAACCAGAATATTGAGCGGCCGCGGCCACAGTGCGCCCGCCGCGACTGCCACAGGCACACCACTCGCCGCGCGCGCTAGACTTGGGAGCGTTAACGTGACGTGGAATGTGCTTCCCTTGCTGGTTTCGCTTTCAACCCAGATCCGCCCGCCCATTTTGGTAACCAATTGTTTGGCGAGCGCAAGCCCCAAGCCCATTCCGCCAAACTGCCGCGTCGCCGAATTATCGGCTTGCTGGAATGGCTCAAAAATAATTTCGCGGCGATCCAGTGGAATCCCAACCCCCGTATCGGCAATCTGAAAATGCAAATCAACGACCCCATCGTGCGGCGTACCGTCCGCTTGTACCAGGATCGAACCGCGTTCGGTAAACTTGAGCGCATTATCCACCAAGGTCGCCAAAACCTGGCGCACCCGATTCGCATCGCCGATATAGGTCCTGGGGAGCAAGGCCGAAACATTAACCGCAAAACCCAGCCCTTTTTCCGATGCGCGCGACGCCATCAATTCCGTCATCCGCTCGATCGGCTCGGCGAGTTCAAAGGGTTTCGCCACCAATTCCAGTTGCCCCGCTTCGATTTCCGAAAACTCGATCACGTCGCTGATCAAACTTAGCAATGCGCCCGACGCATTTTTTGCGGTGGTGATAAAGCCTTGCTGTTCCGCGGTTAATTCGGTGCCGAGCAATAATTCCGTCATGCCCATAATTTCGTGCAAGGGCGTGCGGAGCTCGTGGCTCATATTCGCCAACAAATCACTGCGCGTCTTTTTCGCCAGTGCGGCAGTTTGCTCCAATTGCCGCACCTGGGCTTGATACCGCAAAATCTCCGCCACTGGATCGCCGCTGGGTTTGACGCCGTTGGTCAACGCTTTGATTCCGGCGACAAGCGCGCTTGGCTCAAATGGCTTGATGAGAAAAAATTGTTTGGCAGTCTCCGATAACCCCGCTTGTTCTTCCACCGTGCCAAGCAAAATGATCGGAATCAACGCCGTCGCGGGATCAATCCGCAAGCGTCCGCATACTTCATAGCCGCTCATCTTGGGCATTAGCGTGTCGAGCAAGATAACATTCGGTGCTTCAGCCGCCGCCTGCGCCAAACCCGCACTGCCCTCCGCGACCCAGCTGACCTGGAATCCTTCGCGCTCCAAGATCAAGCGAGTCCGCAATGCTTCCGTGCGACTAGCTTCAATGACTAGGATTTTAACCATGCCAGTACCTCAAAAAACCAGGATGACGTGCGCAACTCTGATTAACTCGGAAATTTGATCTGGGAGACTGCTTTGACTTTGGCGATCAATTCTGCCTGGATCGTTTCAATGCGTTGCGCAGTCAGGTTGCTGGGTTTTTGGACAATCTCCAACGCTCCGGCAAGCAAAATATCAAACCCTTGACTAACCAACTCTTGTTGCGTCACAGTCGAGACCACGACAATCGGCGTGGGGCGCAGTGACATGATCCGCACCGTGGCTTCATAACCGTTCATCCGCGGCATGTTAATATCCATCGTAATCACATCGGGCTTGAGTTGCGCGGTTAATTCAACGGCTTCCACACCATCCGCCGCTTGCCCAACCACGCGAATCTCTGGCGCAGTCGCCAAAATGGCCGCAATCGCTTCGCGCGCCGTTGCCGAATCATCCACGATTAAAACTCGAATCACGGGTGTGTTACCTTGCGTTGATTGTTCCATTTGGATTCCCTGTGAAAATAAATTGACGCTCAGACTTGGACCGGCGTTCCGCACAACATCGCAAGCGTTTGCGCGATCTTGCCTAACGGGACAATGTGCCGAATGGCGCCGAGCGCAATCGCTTCCTTCGGCATACCGAACACGACACAACTGGCTTCGTCTTGCGCGATGGTCATTGCGCCAGCGGCAGACAGCGTCTGCATGCCCACCGCGCCATCCGAACCCATACCGGTCAGAATCACGCCGAGCGCGGTCGCGCCATACGCACGCGCAACTGATTCAAACAGCGGCGTCGCGGAGGGACGAAAACCGCCCACCGGCTCGGCTTGGCTCAGATTGATTTTACCAAAGCGATCGGCCTGGAGATGCGCCCCATCGGGCGCAATGTAAATCGTCCCACCTTGAATCCGTTCACCGGCAACGCCCACTTTAACACGCAACGGACACACCGCATCCAGCCAACCCGCCAGCCCTTCCACAAAGCCAAACGAAATGTGCTGAACGATCAAAATCGGTGTGGCAAAATTTTCCGGGAGCGCACTCAAGATCTGATGCAATGCCGCTGGTCCGCCGGTGGATGAACCAATGGCAACCAGGTCAATTTTGCGCGGCCGCAGATCGGCCACCGGCAATACACCCGGCGGCGGCGCTAGTGGCGCGGACGGCGCCACACTCTTGGTCCGATGAATAATTTTAACACCACTCATCAACTTGACTTGCTCGATCAGTTTGGTTGCAAAGGCGCGATATTGCGGCGTAGAAATTCCCGCCGGGCGCGTCAGAATCGAAACAGCGCCGAGCCGGGTTGCTTGCGCGGACAAGCCCATCTCTTGATCCAGATCGAGACTCGTCACCACGACAATCGGCAGCGGGCTGACAGTCATGATTTGACGAATCGCTTCCAAGCCATCCATCTTGGGCATCCGAATGTCCATCGTAATCACATCCGGCGAAACCGCTTTGACTTGGGTCACCGCGTCTACGCCATTCGTCGCTTCGCCGATCACTTTGAGCTCCGGGTCGCTCTCCAAAATAAACCGGGTGCTTTGCCGCAACACGGCTGAATCATCCACCACTAGAATTCGAATCACAGTTTGCCTCAACCAACCCGGCTAAAAATAAAGACGCCGGATCGTTCCCGTTGAACCTGTGTAAACATTTCCAATTAGATCAACTGCGCAATCGTCTGCAACAAATTCGCCTGATCAAAATTGCTCTTGATGATATAGGCATCCGCGCCCACTTCAATACCGCGTTCCTTGTCCTCACGAGTATCCAGCGAAGTCACCAACACCACCGGCAATTTTTTCAATTTAGCGTCCGCCTTGATCGCCGCGGTCAATTCCAAACCGGTCATGTGCGGCATCATGACATCGGACACCACCAACTCGCACACACTGCTACTGTTGAGCAGATTCAACGCTTCGCGCCCGTCGGTGGCCAAAACAACCTTGTACCCCGCCGTCTCTAAAATATTCTTTTCCAGCGTCCGCGTGCTCAGGGAATCATCCACTACCAGAATGGTGTGCCGCTTGTCTGTTTTTTTGTTGCTCGCGCGCGCATCCGCTTTCAGGGCAACTGAGCGGCCTTCCAACCCACGCGCCGATTTCATCAGATCCGCCGAGTTCAACGTCATGATCACTTGGCCCGTGCCAAGGATCGTCGCGCCAGCCACATTCCGCACGCGCCCTAATTGCTTACCCAAACTTTTGACGACGGTCTCCTGCTGACCCACTACGCCGTCCACCAGAAATGCAACGCGCTTTTTCGATGAACCCAGAATTACCACCGGAATTTTTTCTTCCGGCGCAAATTCACGAATCCCCTCAGGACGTTCCAGCACCGTCGCCAAATGCACGAGCGACACGGGCTCATGGTCCACCACAATCGCTTGCCGTCCTTCCACGCTCGAAATATCTTTTTGCTGAATCCGTTGAATCCGTTCCACGGCCGAAATCGGAATCCCGTAGGTTTCGTCCTTGATTTGCACCAACAGTTCCTGCGTAGTTGCCAACGTGAGCGGCAACATTAACGTCATCGTCGTGCCATGTCCCAGCGTGGATTCAACTTCCACCTGACCTTGCAAGGCTTCGACGTTACGGCGCACCACATCCATCCCAACGCCGCGCCCTGAAATATCCGTAATCATCGCGCTGGTCGAAAGTCCCGACGCAAAGATCAGCCGCAAGGCTTCGTCATCGCTCATCAGCGCGGCTTCTTCCGTGGTGATGAGTTCATTCTTGAGCGCTTGCTTTTTCACGCGCTCGCGATTAATCCCCGCGCCATCGTCCGCCACTTCAATGACAATATTGTTGCCTTTTTGAAACGCCTTGAGCGTGATGGTGCCTTGCGCCGCCTTACCTGTCTTGACGCGATCCGCCGGCTTTTCGATGCCGTGATCGACCGCGTTGCGGAGCAAGTGAATGAGCGGGTCCTTGATCTCTTCCAACACTTTACGATCCAGCTCGGTCTCTTGCCCTTCCATCTTGAGTTCAACTTCTTTGCCGCTTTCGCGCGCCAGGTCGCGGATCAAACGCGGAAACGCATCGAACACCGTTGCCACTGGCAACATTCGCACTTTCATAACGCCTTCGCCCAGGTCATTCGTCACGCGCGAGAGATGCAAGGCATCGCGCGAAAATCCGCGTTGCAACTCGCCAACTTGCACCGACAAGGCGCGAATCCGTTCCTGGGTTTGATCCATCAGCTTGAACAAAGGACGCAAACTTTCATGCGCGTTATCGTGCAAAACATTGCTATACGTCGAGCGCACCTTGAGCCATTCGCGGTTCCAATCCTCAATGGCGTGTCCAATACCGCCGACTTCGTTGAGCCGTTGATCGATCTTTAATCCCGCAACAAGGAGTTCTCCCGCGCGTGTCATCAGCGAATCAATCTTGGTCGTCGCCACGCGAATCGTTTCTTCGCTCGTCGGCGCACTGCTCGCCTTGCGGCGTTCGGTGCCTTTGTATGATTTATTCGGCGCATCCGCCACAGCACGAACCTGCGGCGCGGCTTTGGACTCTTCAACAGGCGGCACAACCTCTGGCCCAGGCTCCGGGACGGACACAGATTGACTTGGGCTGATCGGCGCAGGCGCGACCGGCACTTGTGCCACAACGGGCGCAACAGCTGGTGCAGATGGCGCAGGCGCAGGCACGACCGGCACTTGTGCCACAACGGGCGCAACAGCTGGTGCCGGAGTTGTCGAAAGCACGCGCCCTTGGGTTGCCGCGTCCAATCGGACATGCACCGCTTCGAGATCAATCCCATGCGGTTTTTCTTCGAGCGCGGCGTCAATCACAATATTGACCGTATCAATTCCGGCATACAGCACATCGCACAAATCGCGCGTCAAGGTGATCTTGCCCGCCTTGGCTGCGCCAAACACATTTTCCAATTTGTGCGCCATGGCTTCCACATCGCCAAAATCTGCCGCGCCCGCCGCGCCTTTCAAACTGTGCGCTTCGCGGAAGATTTCTTCGAGATAGCCCGTGCGTTCTTCGCCGGTCGGATTTTCTTCGAGCGCGAGCAAAATCCGATTCATCGCTTGAATGTGTTCCGCCGCTTCCACTTTGAAGGTGGCGCGGAGTTGGCGCATGATGTCATCATCGAGTTGAAACATTCACCTACTCCCTCATCCCATGCTTGATTGCGCCAGAGCAACGCGGTCTGGCCGCAACCGTGCTGGGTCGGTTCTGGCTATACATCAAGCCGCGAGCTGGTTGGTTTGCTTGCGAATCTCCCGGATCTTGTCGCTCATCTCTTCGGCTTTTTGCTTGCCCACTTGCAGAGCACCCGAAATCATCACCCAATTTGCCAAATTCCACAAGTCGTTTGGCGTTATTTGATCTGGCTTTTTGCTGAGGTGAAACTCACATTGCCGCGCTAGAAATACATCCGCCGCATTCTGATTACTGAAATATCCGCCGATGGCTTGGGTCACTTGTTGATACGTTGTCATTCATACCTCCCTGCTATCTTCACGCAAGCGCTACTCGGTGATGCCGAGTGCACGGGCGTCCTGGTTTCCCACATCACGCCGCTTGAGAAACCAGGACGAGAACCGCACTAGTTCAACCGATATTGCGCAACCACACCTTTCAATTGTTCCGCCAACTCCGTCAAGTCCTGCGCCGCTTTCTGCGATTGTTGCGCCCCCGCCGCACTTTGTTGCGCCGCTTGGTTGATATCACTCATTCCAACCGCAATCTGATCCAAGCCAATCGTCTGTTGCTCCACGCCCGCAACAATTTGTTGTGCCGCTTGCGCCGAGTGTTCCACGACGCCGGCAAGTTCATTGATCGTCTGCGCCGTCTTGGACACCAGGTCGCTCCCGGCGTTCACGCCTTTCGTGCCTTGCTCCGTCGCCATCACCGCCAGGTTCGTCGCTTTCTGAATGTCACCCAGGATGACCTTCACCTGCGCCGCCGCTTGCCGCGATTGCTCCGACAAGCTCCGCACTTCATCCGCCACCACGCGGAAGCCCTTGCCCGCCTCACCCGCTTGCGCCGCTTCAATCGCCGCGTTCAATGCCAGGATATTGGATTGCCCTGCAATGTCGCTCACCGTGTCAATGATATCGCCAATCTGTTGCGTTTGTTCCGACAGCGCGAGAATATTCTCGGCAATCGCTTCCACTTTGGCGCGGATATCTTCCATGCCCTTGAGCGATGCGTTTGCCGCTTCTGCGCCTTTCTGCGCCACTTGAGAGGCTTGCGATGCCGACTCGGCGACGCTTTGTGCGCGTTGCGCCACTTGCTCCGCCGACGATTTGATTTCTTGCACCGTCGCCGTGATTTCGTTCACCGCGCTCGCTTGCTCCCGTGTCGTCGAAGCCATCTGCGTCGAACTCGCCAAAATCTGCGCCGTCGCGCTAGTCATATTGACCGTGCCTTGCTGAGTCTGTAACGTCATGCCTTTCAAGCCGGTAAGCATCGTTTCGATACTTTGCTTTAACACGGCAAAGTCACCTTGGTAATGCCCTTCCATCTTGACCGTCAGATCACCGCGCGCCACCAAGCCCAGGATTTGCTTCGTGTCGTTAATCGGCGTAATCACCGCGTCAAGCGTCTCGTTCACGCCTTGCACGATCTTGCGATAGTCGCCCTGGTGTTTCGTCGCGTCGGCGCGTGTCGCCAGCTTGCCTTCCACCGCCGCTTTGGTTAGCATCGCGGCATCCGCGACGAGCGCGTTCACTGCGTCAATCGCCTGGTTCAAATTGTTCTTGATAGTGTTGTAATCGCCGCGATAGATCGTGGTGATTTTGTCTGGAATGTCGCCCTTGCTAATCCGGTCTACATAGTCAGCCGTAACGTTCAGCGGATTAACGATATTCGTGATCGTGTCGTTCACCCCGGCGACCAGTTTGTTCCAGCCGCCAGCAAACTTGGTCGCATCCGCGCGCGTGTCAAGTTCACCATCCGCCGCCGCTTTGATAATCTTGTCCGTTTCCGCCAGCAGTTCGTTCATCATTTGAACCATGTTGTTCAGGTTCGTCTTGATGATATTGTATTGCCCCTTGTATTCCGTCGTGATGGCGGGCGGGATAATCCCCTTGCTTACCTTGTCCACATAATCGGCGGTCACCATTAATGGATTGACGATATTCGTAATCGTGTCGTTCACGCCGGCGACCAACTTGTTCCAGCCGCCCACGAACTTGCTCGCGTCCGCGCGTTGGTCGAGCTGTCCATCCGCCGCCGCTTTGACAATCTTGTCCGTTTCCGCCAACAGTTCAT
>JBBIUF010000004.1:0-97033 GCA_037440365.1 Chloroflexota bacterium | reverse complement strand
ATTCTCTCATGACGCCGCGTTTCGATTTCGGTAACATTTTTAATGATGTGGCTCGATGAGTTTGCATTTTTGCGCGTTCAGTGTATAATCGGGCAGGTTTTTCTAGGGCAGAAACAACGATGCGTGACACATGGCTGGGTTTAGGATTGTTGTTCCGCATGAGCGCGCTGACACTTGGCGCAGCGCTCGGATCAGTTCTGCTTGGCATCTGGCTTGATCGCACGTTAGGCACGACTCCCATGATCACACTCGGTCTGATGCTCTTGGGCGTGATCGGCGGCACTATCGCCATGTATCGTGTCGTGAATAAAGCGAATCAGCGGATTGCTGATCATCGCAATGACTCGCGAGGAGGCAAGTAGTGAAGCGTTGGCTACCAATCCTGATCATTCTGGCTATTCTGATCGTTCCCGGCTTTGTCTTACCCCGCTTTAGCACGCAAGCCGTCACCGCCTCAGTTGCCGTAGCACCCGAAGTGTTATTTACCCTCGGTGGTTTGCAAGTCACCAACACACTTTTGACCACGTGGGTCGTGATGATTCTGTTAACCCTCTTTGCTTTTGCATCCACCCGGAAAATGGCACTAATCCCCAGCGGCTTGCAAAACGTGATGGAACTCGTCATCGAAATGATCTATGGTCTGACCGAGAGCGTTGCTGGCAAGCGTAGCAAAAAATTCTTTCCGATCGTTGCGACTATTTTTTTGTTCGTCCTATTTTCTAACTTTATCGGCTTGCTCCCCGGCGCGGGGCCGATTGGTCTAATCAAAGTCACTGCCGAGAATCCAGCGCCCCAGGGCATTACCACGTTTGATCTAGGGCAAAGCGCCAGCGAACCTCCCGTCGCGGCGGCAAGTGAGGAAGGTTCAGTCCTCGCGCCGTTTGTCCGCTCACCTTCGACCGACATTAACACGTCGCTCGCGCTTGCACTCATCTCGGTCATCCTGACGCAGATTTTCGGGATGCAAGCCGTCGGCATCCTCAAATACTGGACGAAATTTTTTAACTTTGAGCAAATCGGTCAATTCTTCGGCACGCTGTTCAAAGGCAAACCGAATTTTGGCTTGTTGTTCTACGGCTTGCTCTTTTTCTTTATCGGCTTGCTGGAATTCATCAGCGAGGTCGTCAAGATTATTTCGTTCACCTTCCGGCTTTTCGGAAATATCTTTGCGGGCGAAGTAGTCTTGCTGATTATGGCATTTCTCTTCTTCGCCCTGCCCTTTCCGTTTTACGGACTGGAAATGTTCGTCGGATTTATGCAGGCATTTGTGTTCTTTATTCTTACCCTGGTCTTTATGACCATTGCAACAACCGCGCACGGCGCGGAAGAACATGCCTAGTCCGATCGTCCATTCAGCTTGACGCTCAGACTAGAAAATAAAATTCTTTAGGAGGACTCATGTCAGACGTAGGTCTTCGCCTTGTCGCAGCAGCCATCGCGATTGGTTTTGGAACGATCGGACCCGGCATCGGTCTTGGTTTGCTTGTCAACGCGGCCCTGAACGCGATGGGACGTAACCCCGAAGCCGCCGGTCAAGTTCAAATCACCATGTTCATCGGTATCGCCGTGACTGAGGCGCTCGGTATTTTGGCGCTGGTCGTCTCGCTGTTGATCGCATTCAAGATTTTCTAATTTCGGACGAGAAGCGAAAAGCGATTCGGCTTTTCTGCTATCCCAACGGAGGTTGCCTTGGAAAAATTAGGCATCAATACGACGTGGCTTCTCGCCCAGCTCGTCAACTTTGGGCTGTTGTTAACCATCTTGTGGATTCTGGCGTACAAGCCCGTGTTGAAAATGCTCGATGACCGCAAGCAAAAAATCCAAGAGAGTTTGGATTATGCCGAGCGCGTCAAAAAAGAAGCCGCGGAACAGCAAAAAGAATTTGAACGCAAGCTCGAAGCCACGCGCCGCGAAACGCAAGCCGCCGCCGCCGCCGCCGCCCAAGTTGGCGAAAAAGAGCGTGAGGTCATCTTGGCGCAAGCTCGCGAGGATGCGCATAAACTAGTCGAGCAAGCCAAAGAACAAATTGAATACGAACGCAAACAAATGCTTGCCGATTTGCGCGAACAAGTTGTGCAGTTATCTATGCTCGCCGCCCAAAAAGTCGTCAGCCAGTCGCTTGACGAGCAATCCCAACGCCGATTGATTGGCGAGTTCCTCGCGCACACCGACGAACTGGGCAAGCAGAATTAAGGGGGCATCGTCGTGGCAAACGAACGAGTAACCCAAACGTACGCCCAAGCCATTTTCGAACAAGCGTTGGCTGGCTGGGTGACGCCGCTAAAAGCCAGCGCCGCCGCGTTAGCTCAAGCCGGTAGCATCGAAAAATTGGATAACGCCAGCGTGGCGTTTTCTGAAAAGCAAGCGCTCATCCTGCGCGCCTTGCCTGCCAACACAAAAACTGAAATCCAAAATCTAATTTCACTGCTCGCCAGCAAAAATGAAATTCACCTTTTGCCGCAAATCATCGCGCAAGTTGAACAATTCTCACAACACAACATCGGCGGCAGGATAGCTCAAGTCACCAGCGCGATTGCGCTCACCAGCGCCGAGCAAAGCGAAATCGAAACAAAAATGCGCGCCCAGTTCGACCAAGTGATTCGCTTTGAGTATGCCGTAGACGCGGCGATTCTCGGCGGCGTCATCGTGCGTGTGGGCGACAAGGTAATTGATGGCAGTGTGGCGGGCAAACTCGCCGAACTGAAAGAGAAACTCAAGTAAAAAGTTGAGTAACAAGTGAAAAGCATCAAGCCCGCACGATCAACTTTTGCTTTTAACTTTTACTTTTAACTTGGAGGAAAGATGGCAGTCCGCGTAGATGACATGACCGCACAGATCAAGCAACAAATCGAAGCGTTCCAAGCACCGCTCGAAGCCATAGACGTTGGCAACATCATCGAAGTCGGCGATGGCATTGCGCGCGTATCGGGCTTGGCAAACGTGATGGCAGGCGAACTCGTCGAGTTTCCCAAAAACGGCGTGTACGGCTTGACGCTGAACCTGGAACAGGACACAATCGGCGTCGTCATCATGGGCGAGTATGCTGACCTGCGCGAGGGCGACCTTGTCAAAGGCACTGGTTTGATCGCGTCTGTGCCAGTCGGTCAAAATTTGATCGGGCGCGTTGTCAACGCGCTCGGACATCCCATTGACGGCAAAGGTTCCATCGAAGCAACGCAGTTGCGCCCCGTCGAACGCATTGCGCCGAACGTGATCATGCGCCAACCGGTGGAGCAACCAGTCCAAACCGGCATTAAATCCGTTGACGCGATGATTCCCATTGGCCGCGGACAACGCGAGTTGATCATCGGCGACCGCCAGACTGGCAAGACCGCACTCGCGATTGACGCCATCATCAATCAACGCGGGCAAGACATGGTGTGCATCTATGTCGCCATTGGGCAAAAACTTTCGACCGTTGCCCAGGTTGTTGGCACGCTCGAAAAATTCGGCGCGATGGATTATACCATTGTCGTCGTCGCGTCGTCGTCTGATCCTGCCGCACTGCAATATCTTGCGCCCTATTCCGGTTGTGCCATGGGCGAAGAAGTCATGGAAAAAGGCGTGCAGATCAACGGCAAACAAGTGCGCGACGCGTTAATCATTTACGATGACCTCTCGAAACACGCGTGGGCGTATCGCCAAGTATCGCTGTTACTGCGCCGACCACCCGGACGCGAAGCCTACCCCGGCGACATTTTCTATCTGCACTCGCGCTTGCTCGAGCGCGCCGCAAAATTGTCCAAGCCGCTCGGGAGCGGTTCGCTCACCGCTTTGCCCATCATCGAAACTCAAGCGGGCGACGTGTCAGCGTATATTCCGACGAACGTGATTTCGATCACCGACGGACAAATTTATTTGGAAAGCGATTTGTTCTATGCGGGCATTCGCCCGGCGTTGAACGTCGGCATTTCAGTATCGCGCGTTGGCGGCAAGGCGCAAACCAAAGCCATGCGCCAAGTTGCCGGTAAAATGAAAACCGACCTGGCGCAGTTTCGTTCGCTCGCCGCGTTTGCGCAATTCGGTTCCAACTTGGACAAGGCAACGCGCGATCAATTGGAACGCGGGCAACGCTTGACCGAACTGCTCAAACAACCGCAATATGAACCGATCCGCTTGGATCGCCAAGTGATTGTCATTTACGCCGCAACGAACGGTTATTTGGATGACGTGCCGCTTGAAAAAATCCGCAACTTTGAAACCGGGTTTGTCCGCTTTATGGACGCGAGCCATCCTGAAATCGGCGAAAAAATTCTTGCCGCGCGCTCGATTGACGCCGAAACCGAAGCCGCGTTGAAACAAGCGATTCAGGATTTCAAACTCGCGGGCACGTTCTAGTCATTTCAGGATTTGTAATTGTCGGACTGGTCTAATCGGCAATTGCAAATTGCAAGCTCTTGGCGTGTCATACTCTCTCAGCGTTGAGGTACACCAATTCAATGCCAAGAGAAGCGTTTCGATACGCTAAGGAGAAGTTGTGAAAATTACCAATCTAAGATGGATCGTCGTTTTCAGCGCGTTAGTGCTGGCATCCAGCGCGTGTAGCTCAAACACGTCACTCACACCACCGCCAACGCGCGCCGTTACGCAAACACCCTGGATTATCGAAAAAGTGATCACCACCACACCCGAACCGGTGATCGTCACGCCACTGCCCCCAGCGACCGAAGCGAAAGTTGTGCGCACGCCGACCAAAGCACCAACCGCCAAACCCGTCGCGGTAGCAAAATCGCCAACCGCGCCACCGGTTGCAGTTGTGCCTACAGCGACGAGTGCGCCAGCGTGTAATCTCGGTAGCGTCACCTTGCTATTTCCTGAAAATGGTGCGCCACGTAACACCCGACCCGATGGTTCAGGTGGCAGTGCATTCATCTTCAAGTGGACGCCTTTTCAAGCAGGTGATAGCGACACGCAAACGGGCTACCGCATTATCATGGAATCACGCCGCGGTAGCAGTCGGGTTAATGGCGCAACGGTGTACGTCTCACACAACAAGTTTCTGAAAGATGGACAGCAATATATTTACGACCAACGAGCAGTATCCAGTCTAGCTGGCGGGGACAACGCCACAGTGACCTGGAACGTCACCGTTGTAAAAACAAATGGAAGTTTTGACGATCAAGGGAACGTCACTGGTACAGTCGCCACGTGCGGCACGCCAAGTGCAACCTGGACAATTCAGCTACTCGTGCCCTAGCCAACGTTAGGCGATTCAGAAAAGGATGCAAAAAATAATGACTCGAAAAATTATGACTCTCAGCGCGTTTGCCCTCATTGCGCTTATCATCGTCGGATGCGGCAGTTCGACGACACCAACGCCAGCACCAACTCAAGTGCCGCAAGTCGTCACCGTCGTCATCACGACAACGCCTGCGCCAACGGCCACATTACCGCCGCCCACGCTCGCGCCGACCGTGGTGATCACGCCAACAACCGTAGCCGTAACCGGCACCGTTGCCAAGCCTATCGCCGCTGGCACGCCAAAACCCGCCGCGACCAAGAAACCGACCGTCGTCGCGGTGGTTCCTACCGCAACCGCGCTCCCACTTAAATTTGGCGCGCCATCTCTGATTGAACCCATCTCTGAAAAAGATGAGCGCCGCTTCCCGGGTCAAGCCCTCGTGTTCAAGTGGAATCAAGTTGGCTCGTTACAAGCCAATGAATGCTATTTGCTCAGCGTCGTTGTTGAACCGATCAACCCAGGTCCCAGTTCACGCTCGGATGCATTCATGATGAACTGCGGCGATCAACCCGTGCAAAGCGGCTTGACCAGTTTTACACTGAATCAACCCAACCAACCCGGACCGAACTATAGCGCACTCTTGCCAGACGGCTCGGATTTCTGGGTCAATTGGACCATCACTGTGGTCAAGAATACAAACGTGTGCGTTGACAAATTCCATTGCAAGACATTGCCGATCAGCCCTGCCAGCAACAAAGTCCGCTTTTTGTTGCGCGGCTAATTCGCGAGGTTCCCTTTGCCTACCCCACGCGCAATTCAACGCCGGATTAAAAACGTCCGCAACATCTCGCAGGTTACCCGCGCGATGGAAATGGTCGCCGCGTCTAAAATGCGCCGCGCCCAACAAGCAACGCTGTCCAGCCGCGCCTACGCCGAAAAAGCATGGCAAGTGATGACCTCGGTCGCTAACCAACCGGGGCGCGGCAAGTTCATGCATCCGCTCATGGAAGAACGCGTCAGCATCAATAACATTCTGCTTATCCTCATCACCTCGGATCGCGGGTTGTGCGGCGGCTTTAATCTCAACATCATCCGCGCCGCGTTTGATTTTATCCAACGCCAAGAAAAACCCGTCCAGTTGATCACGATGGGACGGCGCGGACGTGACATGGCGGCGCGCTATGGCAAAAACATCGTCGCCGAGTTTTCGGATTTCAGCGAAAAACCCACCGTGCTTGATGTCAGCCCGATCGCCAAAATTGTGATGGATGATTTTATCGCGGGCAAAGCGGATCAGGTGTACATCGCATATACCGATTTTGTGAACGTTCTGGTCCAAAAGCCGATTACGCGCCAGCTCTTGCCCATTCAACCCGAAGCGGAACACGTCGAAGAAGCGCCAGTTGCCACTGGCCCCAGCGCGGTGTACCTCTACGAACCGGATCCCGAAACAATCCTTGGCTCGGTGTTGCCACGCTTTACGGAATTGCAACTCTACCAAGCCCTGCTCGAATCGGTCGCCAGTGAACATTCGGCGCGCATGGTCGCCATGCGTAACGCAACTGACAGCGCGCACGAATTGATTGACACACTTACACTCGAAATGAACAAAGCCCGCCAAGCGGGAATCACAAAAGAAATGCTTGACATTGTTGGCGGCGCCGAAGCATTGCGGCAATCGCTCGCCGCAAAATAATTGCAGATTCAAGATTGCAGAATTGAAATTGAGCCCAGTGTGCTACAATCATCTATGATCTAGAATCTGAAATCTGAAATTGACTTTGGAGGACGGCATGGCAAAAGGTTCAATCGGTCAAATCTCCCAGGTAATGGGTCCCGTCGTTGACGTAAAATTCAACAATTCGGCAGACCTCCCCGAAATTTATCATGCACTGCACATTCAACTGGATAACTCGTTGATGACGCTCGAAGTCCAATCCCACCTCGGCACAGATCAAGTCCGCACCGTGGCAATGGATAGCACGGACGGCTTGCGCCGCGGAATGTTGGTTACAGACACCGGCGCCGCGATTGCTGTGCCGGTAGGTCCCGTCACACTGGGACGCATCTTTAATGTCACGGGCGATGCGATTGACCAAAAGGGCACGGTGACCTCAGACAAATACATGCCCATTCACCGCGCCGCCCCATCGTTTGAAGAGCAAGTGACCGAGCCGCAATTCTTTGAAACTGGGATGAAGGTCATTGACCTGGTTGCGCCATTCACCAAAGGCGGCAAGATCGGCGTCTTTGGCGGCGCAGGCGTCGGCAAGACAGTCATCATCCAGGAATTGATCCGCTCCGTCGCGTCCGAGCACGGCGGCTATTCCGTTTTCTGCGGCGTCGGCGAACGCTCCCGCGAAGGCAACGACTTGTATCTTGAAATGACCGACTCCGGCGTCATTGACAAAACGGTCATGGTCTTTGGTCAAATGAACGAGCCGCCGGGCGTACGCTTGCGCGTCAGTCTCTCCGGATTAACAATGGCAGAATATTTCCGCGACGAAGGCCGCGACGTGTTGCTGTTCATTGACAACATTTTCCGCTTTGTCATGTCCGGCTCCGAAGTCTCCGCCCTGCTCGGTCGGATGCCGAGCGCGGTAGGTTACCAGCCTACCCTCGCGCAAGAAATGGGCGAACTGCAAGAACGCATCACCTCCACCAAACGCGGTTCGATCACGTCCATGCAAGCGATCTATGTGCCTGCCGACGACTATACCGACCCAGCTCCAGTCGCAACATTCGCGCACTTGGACGCGACGATTTCACTCGAACGTGCCATCGCCGAGCAAGCGCTGTTCCCAGCGGTCGACCCGCTGACCTCCACCTCGCGCATCCTCGATCCGAACGTGGTCGGCAAAGAGCATTACGATGTGGCGCGCGGTGTTCAACGGGTACTTCAACGCTACAAAGACTTGGAAAGCATCATCGCGATCCTCGGCGTCGAAGAATTGAGCGAAGACGACAAACTCACCGTCGCGCGTGCGCGCAAGATTCAGCGTTTCCTTTCGCAACCCATGCGCGTCGCCGAAGCGTTCACGGGCCGCGCCGGCAAATATGTCACCATCAAGGAAACCGTACGCGGATTCAAAATGATCTTGGACGGCGAACTCGACGATGTGCCAGAACCCTATTTTTACATGCGCGGCGGCATTGACGAAGTACGCGAAGCGTTCCGCGAAGGCAAACTGTAAAAAGGTTGTCCCATGTCCAATATGAAACTCGACATCGTGACGGTCGAACGCCTCGTCTTGAGTGAACCGGTCGATTTTGTTAGCGCACCGGGCGTAGATGGCATTCTCGGTATCCTACCGCACCATGAGCCATTGCTCACGGCGCTGACCGTCGGCGAATTACATTATAAAAAAGGCGCCGAAGAATTTAGTTTCGCCATCGGCGGCGGCTTCATGGAAGTGCGCCAAGACCAAGTGATCGTCCTGGCGGACAGCGCCGAGCGCGCCGACGAAATTGACGAACAACGCGCCGAAGCCGCACGCGGACGCGCGCAACAACTCATCAAAGAAAAACCACATGCCGATGTGGAATATGCGCGGCTCGAACAATCTTTGCGCCGCGCCGAACTCCGTCTCAAGATCGCCAAACGCAAACGCGGCGGGCGACCAGCGAACCCAATCAACGAAGGATAATTTTAGGAAACTGCATGTTCGTTCAGCAAATTGGAATTGATTTAGGCACGGTCAACGTACTGGTGTATGTTCGCGGGCGAGGGATCATACTTCAAGAACCCTCGCTCGTTGCACTCTCATTAGCCGACTCGCACATTGTCGCACTAGGCGAAGAGGCGCGCGCAATGCTGGGACGCACACCGGATAGCATCGAAGTCATGCGCCCCATGCGCGATGGCGTCATCGCCGACTATATGGTGACCGAAGCCATGCTTGGTTATTTCATCAAAAAAGTCTGCGGGCGCTTTCAACTGATGGTCGGCGCGAAACCGGATATTTCGATCAGCGTTCCGGTCGGCGTCACAAGCGTGGAAGAACGCGCGGTGCACGATGCCGCAATTGCCGCCGGTGGACGCTCGGCGCACCTTGTGCCAGAGCCGTTCGCCGCCGCGCTCGGCGCGGGACTGCCGATCCACACCCCCACCGGCAATATGGTGGTGGACATCGGCGGCGGCGCTAGCGAAGCCGCCGTCGTTTCGATGAACGGCATGGTGGTCTCAGGTTCGGTGCGCGTCGCGGGCTTGAAAATTGATGAAGCAATCACGACCTACGTCCGCAAAAAATACAATCTGATGATCGGCGAGCAAACCGCCGAAGACATTAAAATCCAAATTGGAAGTGCCTTGCCGATGGAAGAAGAAATCGTCGTCGAGGTACGCGGACGCGATCAAGTGGGCGGCTTGCCACGCACCATTCGCGTTTCATCAAACGAGATCACAGACGCCATCTCCGAACCGCTCCAAGCCATTTCCGCCGTTGTGCGTGCCGTGCTTGAAAAAACTCCCCCCGAACTGGCATCCGACATTATTGATCGCGGCATGGTCATGGTTGGCGGCGGCGCAAATCTCCGCAACATTGATCGCTTTCTGACCAAAGAAACTGGCGTGCCGTGCTACGTCGCCGAGAATCCGATGGCGTGTGTCGCGATAGGCGCAGGCAAAGCACTCGAGCAAATTGAACTGATTCGCAAAAGTATGCCCCAGTTCTAAGTTAAATAGAAAAGCAAAACAAGCCAGCGAATTGCTCCGTCTGGCTTGTTTGTTTTCCACTCGGGTTTTTTCTTTTTATCTTTTACTTGAAATAATACGCCATGCTTTGCAACCCAACCACCGGATCAATGTAATACACCTTGACGTTCTCTGGCACATTCAACGTAATCGGCGCATAATTCAAAATCGCCCGCACGCCATGGTTCACCAAATCGTCCACGACCGACTGGGCGGTTTCTGGCGGCACCGCCAAAATCGTCATTTCGATTTTTTTCTCGCGGATGACCGAAGCTAACTCAGCCATACTTTGCACCACCAAAGTTCCAACCGTCATGCCAATTTTCTTGGGCGCATTATCAAACAGCGCCACCAAGCGAAATCCTTGCTCGGCAAAACCCTTGTAATGCACCAGCGCGCGCCCCAAGTCACCCGCGCCAACCACCGCGACATCCCACATCCGATCGATGTGCAAAATTTCGCGCAAGCGCTTTTGCAAAAACACCACATCATAACCGGTACCTTGCTTACCAAAACCGCCAAAATACGACAAATCTTTACGAATTTGCGCGGACGAAAAACCCAGCCGTTCACCCAATTCTTGGGACGACGTAATCAGCTTGCCTTCCCGTTCCAAAAATTGCAATGTCCGTAAATACAACGGCAAGCGATCAATGACAACGTCCGAAATTGATTCTGAAGACATCAGTGTCTCCTTGAAATTTGTGAAATCGCCTACGAGCAATATCATAACACAAATCTCGCCAAGCCGCAAGGATTTTACGATTCAGTTTGACTTATTCCCAGTTTACAGGTATGCTTGAACCCAAATGCGAAACGATACTTTATTTTTTGACGAAGCAAAAATTTTTGTCCAAGCGGGCGATGGCGGCAATGGCTGTATGAGTTTCCGTCGCGAAAAGTTTGTGCCGCACGGTGGACCCGATGGCGGACATGGCGGGAATGGCGGCAGTGTGATCCTGGTCGTGGATCAGCATATCAATACCTTGCTGAACATCCGCAAGCGCCCGCATTTCAAAGCCGAACGCGGCGATCACGGTCAAGGCAGTAACAAGCAAGGCAAGACCGCGCCGGATTTGGAAATTCATGTGCCGCGCGGCACAATTGCGCGCGACGCGGACACGGGCGAATTGATCGCCGATCTATTGCACCTGGAAGATCGCACGGTGATTGCGCGCGGCGGACGCGGCGGACGCGGCAACTCGGCGTTCGCTACCTCGACGAATCAAGCGCCCAAATGGTCGGAGAAAGGTGAGCCCGGACAAGAACGCACCATTCTGCTCGAATTGAAATTAATCGCGGACGTTGGCATCATTGGCTTGCCGAATGCCGGAAAATCTACCTTCCTGGCGTCCATCACCGCGGCCAAACCCAAGATCGCCGATTACCCCTTCACCACACTCGCGCCAAATCTTGGCGTCGCCGTCGTGGATGAACGCGATATTGTGCTGGCAGACATTCCCGGCTTGATCGAAGGCGCGCACGATGGCGCGGGACTCGGCGATAAATTTCTGCGCCACATCGAACGCACCCGCGTCTTGATCCATCTGCTCGATGGATCGGTTGCCGATCCACTTACCGCGTTCGACACAATCAACCGCGAATTGGCTCAATACAATCCGCGCCTTGCCACCAAGCCGCAAATCGTCGCGCTAAATAAAATTGATCTGCCCGACGCGCAAGCCAATTGGACGCGCGTCCAAAAATCGCTCAACCAGCGCGCCGTCGCTGTCTTTGCCATCTCTGCCGCTACGGGACAGAATGTGCGCGATCTATTGCGCGCGGCGGCAAACCAGCTTGCCCAAATGCCAGTTGAACCAGACGAAGCGCTGGCGGAAGAAATGCCCGTGATTCGTCCACCGGAAGACGAAAACGCCTTTGAAATTTTGCGCGAAGACCAAGCCTATCGTGTGCGCGGGATCAAGGTCGAGCGTGTGATCGCGATGACCAACTTTGAACAGACGGAAGCGATTCAACGTTTGCATCGCGTCTTCAAGGCGATGGGTGTAACGCAGGCGCTAGAACAAGCCGGGGTTCAATCCGGCGATTACGTTCGCATCGGCGAGGTTGAGCTCGAATGGAAAGATTAGGTGTCCTGGGCGGCACCTTTGATCCGCCACACTATGGACACTTGCACATTGCGCGCCAAGCCCAAGCACAACTCGGCTTGGCGCATGTATTTTTTGCGCCGACCCGTCAGCCGCCGCACAAACAGTCTGCCGCGCTGACGCCGATTGAGCATCGCGTCGCGATGGTGCAACGCGCCATAGCCCCGTTTCCGCAATTCAGACTCTCGCGCGTGGATGTCGATCGCGAGGGCGCAACCTACACCGTGGATACGATGCGTTTATTGCGCGAACAGTTCGGCACCGGCACAGAATTATTTTTCATCATGGGGATGGATTCGCTAGCAAACATTTTAACGTGGCGCGCACCAGAGCAATTGATCGCGGTCTGCCAGCTCGCCGTTTTCCCGCGTCCTGGTTTCAACGTAAATTTGAGCGCGCTGGAAAAGCAATTGCCAGGTTTGTCCGCGCGCACCGTCATGCTCACTGCGCCCGCGCTCGACATCGCCGCCAGCGACATCCAGCGCCGCATCCGCTCCGGCGCATCAATCGTCGAGTTGGTCCCGTTAGCCGTCGCCGAATATATCACCGCACAAGAATTATACCGCTAACGCAAAAACCAGGTTTCTCGTCTGTGGCGGGAAACCTGGTTTTTTAATTGGTTACTTTAATTCAAAGATCGCGATAGCCGAGCGTAAATTTTTAGCGATGGTCTTGGCGCTCAACCGCTGGTTATGCGCCGTTAGATACGTTTCGCCTGTGATGCGAATTTTCTCGCGCACACAGAAATCCGCAAAGTCATGCACCGTCAGCGGGCGCGCGCGCGGCGCGACGCACCACGCTTGCGGCAAACCCGGCGCAATCGGTGCGCGCCCCGTCGTGAGCAGTTCAAGCCGACAGCGCCAATGCCCCCAGTTTGCAAAACTCACCAACGCCCGCCGTCCCACCCGCAACATTTCGCGCACGATAAACGCGGGGTCATCTAGATAAGGCAGTGTCTGGCTCAGAATCACCGTATCGAACGAGCCATCCGGATAATCGCCCAGCCCTTCGTCAAGATCGCCTTGCCGCACGCTCAAGCCCTTGCGCACACACGCCAGCACACCCGACTCGGATAATTCGATGCCGCGCCCCGTGATCTGGCGCGTATCAATAAGATGACGCAACAGCGCGCCATCGCCGCAACCCAGGTCAAGCGTCTTCTCGCTGGGTTGAATCCAATCCGCGAGGACAGCCAAATCCGGACGCACGGGCGTCGCGTTCGCCTCGCTCATAATTGAATCCGGTGTTGTACCGTCACGCGCCCTAGAAAATCGGAAATGAGTTGCGTCATCGTTTCCACTTCCAGCAAAAACGCATCATGCCCCCAGGTAGATTGCAAATTGCAATACGTCACATCCGCGCCGATGCCGGTCAACGCGCTAACCATTTCTTTGGAATGGTACGGCGGATAGAGCCAGTCCGATGTGAATGAGACGACGAGATACATTAGCCCGGCGCATTTCGCAAACGCGGTCATCAAATTCTCGTGACTGTGCGCGAGATCGAAATAGTCCATGGCTTTGGTCACGTAGAGATAGGTGTTCGCGTCAAACCGTTCAGTAAAGCGATTGCCGTTGTAATGCAAATAACTTTCAACCGCAAAGTCGGTTTCGAAATCATAGCCAAACCGCTCGCGCGCTTCCAAGCGCCGTCCGAACTTTTGGTGCATGGATTCTTCGCTCAAGTACGTAATGTGCCCGATCATGCGCGCAAGCGCGAGTCCCGTATTGGGACGCGCGCCCGCATAATAATCGCCGTGATTCCAATTGGGGTCCGCGTAGATCGCTTGCCGCCCAACTTCGCTAAAGGCAATTAGCATCGGCGAATGCCGCGCCGTCGTCGCGAGCGGTAACGCCGCGCGCACTCGCTCTGGGTAACTCACCGTCCACTGCAACACTTGCATCCCGCCCATGCTACCGCCCGCCACCGCAAGCAACTGATCGATCCCCAACGCATCAATCAAATGGCGTTGCGCGCGTACCATATCCGCAACTGTAATCACCGGAAATTCCAAACCATACGGTTCACCGGACTTGGCACTGATCGACCCAGGTCCAGTGGAACCTTGACAGCCGCCGATCACATTGGAGCAAATGACAAAGTATTTGTTGGTATCAAACGCTTTGTCAGGACCGATGCAATCGTCCCACCAACCCACTTTGTTATTCGATGTCAGTCCCGCCGCATGGGCATCGCCGGAAAGCGCGTGACAAATCAAGATTGCATTATTGCGCTCCGCGTTGAGCGTGCCATAGGTTTCATAAGCGAGCGTGATAGGTCCCAGCGTTTCGCCGCTATCAAGCAACATCGGCGCATCATCCGCGAAGGTGAAATACTGACGCTCCACCACGCCAACAGAATTTAGTTGATTCATAGGATCATATCCAGACCCGCCGAGTGTGTAAACCCGGCGGGTCTATTTTTACTTACACCCCGACTAGGGCCTGATCCAAATCCCATAAGATATCGTCAATATCTTCAATACCGATACTCAAGCGGATAAAATCGGGCGTGACACCGGCGCTGGTTTGTTCCTCCGGCGATAGTTGACTATGCGTGGTGCTGGCGGGATGAATCGCTAAACTTTTCGCGTCGCCGACGTTTGCCAGATGGCTAAAGAGTTTCAAATTCTCGATGAATTTGCGTCCAGCAGTCAAACCACCCTTGACGCCGAAACCCAGGATCGCGCCTGTACCTTTAGGTAGATATTTTTTCGCAAGCGCATAATCGGGATGACTCTTCAATCCCGGGTACGTCACCCAGTTGACCTTGGGATGCGCTTCCAGAAATTCGGCGACGCGCTGGGTATTTTGCACATGCCGTTCCATCCGCAGACTCAATGTTTCCAACCCCTGGATAAACAGCCACGAATTGATTGGCGCTTGACACGCGCCCACATCGCGCAACGTTTGCACGCGCGTCTTGAGAATGAATGCAGGCGCGCCGAGCGAGGCATACACGACACCATGATAGCTTGGATCTGGTTCGGTGAAATTTGCAAAGCGTCCACTCGCCGCCCAATCGAAATTACCGCCATCCACAATGATACCGCCGATACTAGTGCCATGCCCGCCGATAAATTTGGTTGTCGAGTGGGTGATAATGTTCGCGCCCCATTCAAACGGGCGACACAAGTATGGCGTCGCGAACGTACTGTCAATCATCAACGGAATACGATGCTCACGCGCAATCGCCGCAACTGCTTCAAAGGGAAAAACGTTAATGCGCGGATTGCCGAGCGTTTCGCCGTAGAGAATTTTCGTGTTGGGTCGAATGGCGTGGCGAAAATTTTCCGGGTCGCTGGGATCGACAAACGTCACGGCAATCCCCAACCGCGGAAAAGTATAATTGAATTGATTGTACGTGCCACCATACAGCGTCGAAGCCGAAACGATGTGATCACCAGCGGCGCACAAGGCCAGGATCGCCATGGTTTGCGCCGCGTGACCCGAACTCGCCGCGAGCGCGCCCACACCACCTTCTAGATCAGCCACGCGCTGTTCAAACACATCGCTCGTTGGGTTCATTATGCGTGTATAAATGTTACCCGATTCTTGCAAGGCAAACAACCGCGCCGCATGGGCCGTATCGCGGAACGCATACGACGTGGTTTGGTAAATGGGCACGGCGCGCGCGCCGGTTGTGGGATCAACCTGTTGCCCCGCGTGCAATTGCCGCGTGGTAAAACCGTATGGACGATTATTTTGTGCAGACATTGACCAGCTCTCCTCGAATTTTAATTTTGGATAAACTCGTATCTGGGCACACGCCTTTAGCCGCTAGTCCGCGACTAAAGGCGCACGCATAGTCCATTGTGGCATATATATTCTCTCCTCATCTAAAAATAAAACTGCCGCTTCTGAAACAGAAGAGGCAGTTGCAACGTCAAACAACACTCCCTCTCATCTTCCAGATTTGTCTGCCGGAATTGGCACCATACCGTCGCTGGTTGGTTGTCGAGGTTTCACAGGGCCGGTCCCTCCACCTCTCTGGATAAGAGCAGAAAAACTATCTATGCAATTGTTGTTATGCACGATACCATAGCCGCGCGAAATTGTCAAACGCTAAATTGTACCCGCTATACTTTGGCAAAATTGTCCAACACGCGGCCAATCGTTAGCGTTAGATCAGGATGCGAGATTTCGAATTGATCGAGCGCGTTGTTCAAGCGTGCGCCAAGCGAAACATAGTGTTGCGGCGGGACAGCATCCCCTTGCTTGATCACCATTTGGATATGCCCCATCAAATCCTGCAACAAGGCGCGATCAGGTTCGTCCACCGATTGCGTTTGCTCTAGTTCAGCGTGCAATTGTTCCAACATCGTGTGCAATTGTTGCTTGTCCATTCATCCTCCCAGCGCACTCAGATTTTCGTGTGACGCCAATGCCAGCTCAGAACCAGAAAGCATCTTTGCCGCGACCATCGATCGTCAGTAGACAATCCAGCAAACGGGCGTGTCCATGCGTCAAGCCCACCGCGCGGCCATTCCGCTTCAGGGTTCGGTGCCTTCGCCGCGCCGCTTTTTCAAACGCGCCGCAATTTCTTTTTCGCGCCCTTGCTCACTCGGTTCGTAGAAATGTTTCCCCAGTAACGCATCCGGCAAATACTGTTGCGCCACCCAGTGTCCCGGAAATTCGTGCGGATATTGATAGCCCTTGCCATGTCCCAACGCCTTACCGTCGCGCGCGGAATCTTTAAGGTGGTTCGGCACTTCGATCTGGCTTTGCGCTTCCACTTCTGCCAGCGCTTTGAAATACGCCATGAGCGAATTGCTTTTCGGCGCAGTTGCCAAATAGACGGTTGCTTGCGCGAGATGAAATTGCGCTTCCGGCAAGCCGCACCATTCGAGCGCACGCGCGCACGCCGAAGCCACCATAATCCCCACCGGGTCCGCCAGCCCAATATCTTCCGAAGCCAGGATCAGCAAACGCCGCATGATGAATTTTGGATCTTCGCCCGCGTAGATCATCCGCGCGAGCCAATAGAGCGCGGCATCGGGATCAGAACCGCGCACCGATTTAATGAATGCGCTGATAATATCGTAATGCTCATCTCCAGCGCGATCATATCGAATCGCGCGCCGCTGGATCGCTTCTTCCGCAACGGTAAGATCAATACGAATCACAGCATCCGCGCCCGGCGGCGTAGACTCGACCGCGAGCTCGAGCGCGTTCAACGCGGAACGCGCATCGCCGCCGGAAATATCAACAAGATGCGCCAGCGCCTCGTCCGTCATTTCGATCGTGAGTTTGCCATAACCGCGTTCCGGGTCAGCCAACGCGCGGCGCAACAACGCGGCGGTTTGCTCGTCGCTCAACGCGCGCAATTGGAACACCCGCGACCGTGACACGAGCGCAGAGATGACTTCAAAGTATGGGTTCTCCGTCGTCGCGCCGATCAAAATAATCGTGCCATCTTCCACATGCGGCAAGAGCGCATCCTGTTGCGCCTTGTTGAAACGATGAATCTCGTCCACCAGCACAATCGTCCGCGTGCCGTGCATCCCGCGCCGCTCTTTCGCTTCGCCGATCAAGCGGCGAAGATCGGCAACGCCCGCCGTCACCGCGCTGATCGTTTCAAAATGCGATTTCGTCGTATTCGCAATGATCGTTGCGAGTGTCGTCTTGCCTGTGCCCGGCGGTCCCCACAACAGAATCGAAGAAAACAGTTTGTCGGTTTGAATCGCGCGGCGCAACAATTTTCCTGGACCGACAATATGCTCCTGCCCCACATACTCATCGAGCGTGCGGGGGCGCATTCGCGCGGCGAGCGGCGCTTCGGTCTTGGCGAGTTCTTGACGGTGGTGATCAAATAAATCCATCGGAGTGTCCTCTCGCGGCAATTGTATGCGATTCAGCAAAGTTTGGCAAACGAAAAAAATAGGACGCGGCGAAATCCAGATCAACCCCGCCCCGCGCCCACACATCCCTCTGAATTTCGCCGCGTCTAATCTCGCAGAAATATTAGATGATAAACTCACCGACACCAAGAATGTTCGCCGGGTCCCACCGCGCTTTGAGCGCACGCATCAGCTCCAGCGCTTCGGGCGCGTCGCCCCACCGATTGATTGCACCCGACCACTCCGCCGGGACGAAGGTTGCGACCGCATAGCCGCCGAGCGCGCGCGCCGGTTCACGCAACGCGGCAAGCCAGGTTTGCGCCGCTTCAATTGTCTTGGGTAACCCGATCACATACACCATGCCATTCGCGATATCCACCAAGTACGCGCCAGCGTCCATGGTTGCCGCCGGTGCCGCAACGTAACGCGCCACATCTTTCGGCGCGACGCCCACGCGCACATTGATCGCGTGCGGCGTTGCGCGCCGTTGTAACTCGCACCAGACATCCGTCCCGGTTGGCGTTGCCACTTCACGCGCCACAACATTCGCTTTTTGCAACACCGCGCGCACGTTTGCTAATTCGGCTTCAACATCTTGCGCAACACCTTCGGCAGTGTACACCAGCACCAGGTCACTGGACAGACCGGGGATCGCAACGCCTTTTGCCAGCACGAGCGCAGACGCCACCAGCGCGTGTGGCAATAATTGCGCGCCAATTGCCAAACCTTGTTTAAGATCCGGAATCGGCACAAGCAAGGTGCGCTTACTGCGCGGCAAAGGCATCAGTTTGAACGTGACATCGGTCAACACGCCGAGCGTACCATACGCGCCGACAAACGCTTTGGGCAGATCATACCCGGCGACATTTTTAACAACGACGCGCCCCGCGCGCACCAAGCGTCCATCCGACAATGCAACCGTCGCGCACAAGAGTTGATCGCGCACCGCGCCGTACCGCATCCGTTGCGGTGAGTTGAGATTCACGTTGACGATCGCGCCCAGCGTCGTGTCGCGCCACGGTGAAGCAAGCGCGATCTGCTGACCGTGTTGCGCCAGAAAAGTTTGCACGTCATCCAACGTCGCACCGGCGCCCACGGTGATGTATAAATCTTCAGGCGCGTAGTGGAGAATATCCACCAAATTGCGCGTTGATAAAGTGAGCGCGCCAGCGCGTTTGGCGTTGACAGCCACCGGTTGCTTTGCCGCCGCGAGTGCCGCAAGCCCCGCCGCCGTTTCTTCGCCCGACCTGGGCAGGAATGGATCACTCGGCGCTTGCGCCAGCGGCGCAAACTTGGTGATCGCGGGCATTTGCTTTGGAAAAATTTTTGCGGGATTTAATAAGTGCTGTGGGTCAAAAGTTTCTTTCACGTCCCACATCGTTCCCAGTTCTGCGCCATCGCACATGAACGCCATATACTCGCGCTTTTCGATTCCGACCCCATGCTCGCCGGTGATACTGCCGCCGCGCGCGACAACCGCGCGCATCATCGCTTCGCACGCTTCCACGCCGCGCGCAAACTGATCGCGATCCGACGGCGCATACGGAATGTTGGGATGCAAGTTGCCATCGCCCGCGTGCAAAATATAGCCAACTTGCAAATCGCGTTGCGCACAAATCTCGCTGATCTCGCGCAAGGTATCCGCGAGCTGACTGCGCGGCACCGTACAGTCCACCGTGAATTTCGCGGGCGCAAGTTTCGCAAACGCGCCCGCCGTGGATTTGCGGCCGTACCAAATGCGCTCACGCTCTTCCGCGGATTGCGCCACGCGCACATCGAACGCGCCATTCTGTTCGAGCGTTTGCACAATTTCATCCATCTGCGAATCGAGACTCGCGGCATAACCATCCACTTCGGCGATGAGCATCGCGCCCGCGTGAACCGGCAAGCCCGCGTGAGAAAAATCTTCAACGATGCGCATCACTTTTTGATCGAGCATTTCCATCGTCGCCGGCACCAAGCCCGCCGCGATGACCGCGCTTACTGCTTGCCCCGCGCGCTCCGGCGATTCAAACGCCGCCATCGCGGTCTTGACGCTTGGCGGATTGCAAATGAGCCGCGCCTCCATTTGAGTGATCAAACCCAACGTGCCTTCACTGCCCGTCAAGAGCGCGCTCAGATCGTATTCAGGATAATCAAGCGCGCGGCCACCAAAATGCAGGATGCGTCCATCCGCAAGCACAACCTGCAACCCAGTGACATAGTTCGATGTGACGCCGTACTTGAAGCAATGCGGACCGCCCGCGTTTTCGGCGACATTGCCGCCAATCGTCGCCGAGCGGCCACTAGCTGGGTCTGGCGGATAATACAAACCTTTCGATTTGACAAAGGCATCCAGCACCGCGTTGACAATCCCAGTTTCGACAACCACACTTCGGCCCAACGGATCGAATTCGACAATGCGATCAAAATTGGAAAATTCCACGATGACGCCGCCATGCTCGGCAATCGCACCGCCCGACAAACCTGTGCCAGCACCGCGCGCGACAATCGGCACGCGCTGTGCCGTTGCCCAACGCATCAATTGCGCTAGTTCTGCCGCCGATTTGGGAAACACGACCGCGTCTGGCACACCACGTTCCCAGGTCGCGTCCATTTCAAAGACCATGAGTTCACCGGGATCGGTAATGATTCGGCGCGGGTCAACGACTTGTCTCAAGGATTGGAGAGCCACTGGTTTCAACATCGCCTATTTTCCTTCCGCGCGATACGATTCGTCCAATAATTCGACCAGATGAATCACACGCGCGTTCAACTTGGCGCGGCGCACTCCATAGATCAATTGCAAGTGACAACCGGTATTCGTCGTGACAATCGTGTCGGCGCCAGTCGCGGCAATGTCCGTCATCCGCAGATCGAGAATCGCGTCCGCCGTGTCGGCGTGGACGATATTGTAAACGCCTGCGCTCCCACAACAGCGATCCGGCGCGGCGAGTTCGACGAGCGAAACACCTGGGATCGCTTTGATCAAGTCACGCGGTTGCTTGATAATTTTTTGCGCGTTGCGGAGGTGACACGAATCGGAATATGTTACGCGCGCGTTGACAGAGCCATGCGGCGGGTTATTCAAATGTGCGGCGAGAAACTCGGCAATGTCCTGCACCTTGCTCACAAACGCTTTGGCTTTTTCCGCATACTGTGGATCATCGCGTAACAGATCGGCGTACTCTTTCAGCACCGCGCCACAACCGCCCGCGTTGTTAATAATCGCATCATAACGATGCACGTCGAACGCATCAATGTTTTGGCGCGCGAGGGCATGTGCCAGTTTTTCTTCACCGACATGCAACTGCGCCGCGCCGCAACAGGTTTGCGTTTGCGGAAAATGCACTTCATACCCATTGCGTTGCAACACGCGAATCGTCGCCTTGTTCACATCGCCGAGAAAAGCGTCTTGTAAACAACCGTAAAAAAACGCAACCGTGCCGCGCTTGGCACCGAGCGCGGGCGCGGGTGTGCGATAATCGTAATGGCTGGCTGGCAACGGTGGCAGGATATTTTCCATCGCCTTGAGATTTTTCGGCAGAAGGTTGACCGCGCGCACGAGCTTTTGCAAACCGACGCCTTGATACACGCGAAACAGTTGCGCGGCGAAACGCAAGCGACCCAGGTGCGGCATGAATTCGCGCAAGCCCGCCCAACGCACCGCGCGCTCGACGATACCGGGGGTATGCGTTTCGGCGAGTGTCTGCCGCACCGTTTCGATCAATACAGCATACTGCGTGCCGGAAGGACACGCGGTTTGACACGAAAGACACGAGAGGCACAAATCGAGATGTTCGCGGAACGCACCCTCAATTGAAATGCGTCCATCGGATGCGGCGCGCATCAATTGAATCCGTCCGCGCGGCGAATCGGTTTCCTTGCCGGTGACCACATACGTCGGACAGTTTTGCAAGCACAAGCCGCAATGAATACATTGATCGAGCAAGCCGCGAAAATACGGCGTGGTCAACGCTTCGGGGGGAATGATCGGTTCTGCCATGATTGCTCCGTTACCATTTTATCACGTGACCTGGGTTTTGATTCAATCATCAATCACCCAGAGATAATACACTTGGGGCCCATGCACGCCAATCGTCAGGATCAGTTCAATATCCGATGTGCGGCTTGGTCCGGTGATCAAGACTAGATAACCCCGCGCCTTGGCTTCCGCGAAAACCTGATGCAAATCCGCGCGCAACGCACGGCGCGGCACAAACGCCAGATGCACGCGCGGCAACAGCGACACTGAACGCGGCTGATCCGCGGACGAATACAATCCAATCGTCCCGGTTTCCGGCAACGCAAAATCAGCTTCGGTAATTCCCAGGTCAGCCGTTGCCATCACGTTCTTGTCCGCATCGTGCGGAATAATCGTCACCCCGAGCGCGCGCAATGCGTCGGCGACGCCAAGTTGCTTTAACCGCGCCGTATTCCACAGTACCGCTTTGCCAATCGCTTGCGTCTTGACCAGGTCGCGCAACGCCGCTGGAATATCCGCGGGCTGAATGCGGCGCGCGTCGGCTTTGATCGCCGTCGCCTCGGCAAGCAGTTTTTCGATTTCTTGATCCACTGTCCCAGGATTGCGCGCAGGCAAAATCGCCGGACGCGGCGCAACCGGCGACGACACCGACCGTTCCAGCGACGCGCGGATCGAACCCAGGATCAGATCACGGCTGTTTGGCATCGGCGGCTCCTTTGCGCGATTGACGATTTTTCCACCAACCGCGAAATTCGAATTTGAACGCGGGAAACGGACGCACCATCGTCCACCGATTCACCGGCGGCGGCAAGTGTGGCAACCATTCGCCGCGGCGTAACGGCGCTTGCATCACACTCAACGTCCACGCGCCAAAACGGTACAGCCAAGGCACGCTCATCGCCGCCGTCATCGCCGAGACCGCGCCGCGCGCCGTGCGGTTCACCACTGGACGATCAATCGCGTCGCCTTCGGATATGCGATGCCGCAGGTGCAACAAAATATCCGGGATGGGAATTTTCACCGGGCAAATGTCCGCGCACGCGCCACACAGCGATGAGGCCCAGGGCAATGCCGCCGCCGCTCGCGTGCCCAGAATCTGCGGCGATAAAATTGCGCCGATGGGACCAGAATACGCAAAGCCATACGCGTGTCCACCAACATTGTTATACACTGGGCAAATGTTCAAGCACGCGCCACAGCGAATACACTTTAACATTTCGCGGGTTGCTGGGTCTTGCAAAATTTTTGTGCGCCCATTGTCCAGTAGAATGAGATGAAACTCTTGCGGACCATTTTCGGTTTCCGCGCGGCGCGCGCCCGTAATGAATTGCGTATACGTGGTGATTTTTTGTCCGGTAGCACTACGCGCCAATAACTTGAGCAACACCGTCAACGATGTCCAATCCGGGATCACCTTGTCAATGCCAACAATCGCCACATGCAACGGCGGCTGAGTGGTGCACATGCGCCCGTTGCCTTCGTTCGTCACCATCACCATCGTGCCAGTTTCCGCAACCATAAAGTTCGCACCGGAAATGCCCATGTCTGCGCGTAAAAATTCTTCACGCAATTTCACGCGCGCAATTTCGGTCAGCTTGATCGGATCGGGCGGCGCATCCACACCCAGCTTGGCGTTGAACAGATCGGCAATGCCTTCTTTGGTCAGGTGCAAAGCCGGCACGATAATGTGCGAAGGTCCGGTGCCAGCCAGTTGAATGATGTATTCGCCCAGATCGGTTTCGAGCGCGTGAATCCCGGCTTGCTCAAACGCATCGTTGAGATGAATCTCTTCCGATGCCATGGATTTTGCCTTGACTACCGTCTTGACGTGATGTTCGCGCGCAATCTGCAAAAAGATCGCATTCGCTTCTGCGCCATCGCGCGCCCAATGCACCTGCCCGCCTGCTTCCGTCACCTTGCGTTCAAGCGTCTCAAGGTAATAATCGAGATGGTTGATCGTATGCATACGAATGTCATGCGCCGCTTGGCGCAGAGCTTGCCAGGTGTCCAGTTGCGCGACCAACGCGGCGCGATTGCCCAAAAAGCGTTGCGTTGCTTTTTGGACGCCGCTCACCATCTTGGGCGGCACATGCTGGCTGTTGGCGCGAAAATCAATCGGCGTCGGCGTTGGCGTCATAATTGCGCCTCCGCCGCCAGCACATCCACCAGATGGACCGCGCGCACCGTGGACCCCGCTTTGTGCAAACCGCCGCCAATGTTCATCAAGCAACCTGGGTCGAGCGCAACAACATACTCGGCACCGCTTGCTTCGATGTTTTGGATTTTGGCTTGCATCATCGCTTGGCTGACTTCGGGATAGATCACGCTGAACGCGCCGCCAAACCCACAACAGGTGTCTTCATTCGCGAGCGGCACAATTTCAATGCCTTTGACATTTTGCATCAGCGTTTTGGGTTCAGCATTGACACCCAAACCGCGCAAGGTGTGGCAACATGCATGGTACGTCACCTTGTGCGGAAACGTCGCGCCGACATCGGTAATGTTCATTTCATTGACCAGAAACTGGGTGAACTCAAAGGTGCGCGCAACGACTTGTTTTGCCGCGCGATGTTCCGGCGTGCCTTCGGGAAATAGTTCAAGATAATGGTGACGCACCATATCCACGCAGGAGCCGGACGGTGAAACGATATAGCCATCCGTGTTAGCGAACAAGTTGATCCATTTGCGCGCCATGTCGCGCGCCTGCGATTGAAAGCCGGTGTTAAAGAATGGTTGACCACAGCAGGTTTGATCTTCGGGAAATTCCACTTGCATGCCTTGACGTTCCATCAACCAAACCATCCGTTTTAAGATACCGGGGAAAAAATTTTCGCCGAGACAGGTCACGAACAATTGCACTTTGGTCATACACTCTCCTCCACGTGAAAGAATCCATCTTGGATTGTATGCCGATTGGCGTCGTTTGGCAAAAAGAGACCCGAAGGATTGGATCAACCCTTCGGGTCTTGGCTAACCAGCCGGCGTTGGCAATTTGAAATTGAACGGCAATGCAAATTTTGGCGGCGGCAAACTCGCCGTGCTCGTCTGCGCCAAGCCGCGAAATTTGAACGTGGGATAATTTGGAAAGACCGCCGCAAGATTATTGTTGAGCAAGCGTTTTTGCACAATCTCGCCCAGCACATCGCGAAAATCCGTGGTGATCGCCAAATCACCGGGACCGTACAGGTTGTCTTTGCTCAAACCGGGCCATTCACCATAGACCTTGCCGCCCTTGATGCCACCACCCAGCACCACCATCGTACTACCGTGCCCGTGATCCGTGCCCTGACTTGTATTTTCTTGCACCCGGCGTCCAAACTCGGTCATCGCGACAAGGGTGACCCGTTTCATCTGATCTTGCAAATCGGCATAGAACGCGCCTAGTCCGTTTCCAAATTCGGCGATCAATTTTGGCATCTGCCCATCCGTCGTCGTGCCTTCTTGCACATGCGTATCCCAACCACCCAGATCGACGCAGGCAACTTCCAAACCCATCCCGGCTTTGATCAATTGCGCGACGGTCATTAGCGCTTTGCCATACGGCGTGTCCGGATATTTTGCGCTGTTCGCCGGCACGTAGACATTCGCCGCAACCTTAGCCAGGTCGCGCATCGCTTGCAAGGTTTGTTGTCCTTCGGTTTCGACAAACCCATCGCCTTCGTAGAGCGTCGCCAGCGCCGTTTGCATCGCCTGCGCTTTTTTCTGATCACCCTGCAAATGAAAATCGGCAATGCTTTGCAATGATGTGGCAGTCACCGGGCCACGCAATGATTGTTGCAACAGTGAGCCCATGCCCACCGCACGAAACGGCGATTGATTGTTCGACGCCATCTGTTGCAAGTGGCGACCGATCCAGCCCGTTGGCATGGCTTTGTCGCCGGGCGTGCCGCGTTCCATGAAATCCATCGCGTCAAAATGCGAGTGCGTAGGATCGGGTGAGCCAGCCGCTTGGACAAACGCCAGCGCGCCCGCATCATAGATTGGCTTGAGCGAGCCCAGATTCGGATGCAAGCCAAAAAAGCCATCCAGATCAAGCGCGGCATCCGCGCTACTTGCATTGGGTTGCGCTATTGCAATCGTACTGCGCGCCTGGTAATAATTCTTGTCGCCGTGCGGCACGACCAGGTTCAAACCGTCTGCCGCGCCGCGCATAAATACACACACGAGAATATCGCCCTGGGTTGGCGCATCACGCGGCGCGAGCGCCACGCGCGGCATCCACAGTGGAAAAGTCAACGCGCCGATTGCAAAAACGCCCGTGCGTTTGAGTAATTCGCGCCGAGATACGGTATCAGTCATTTCAAAATCTCCTTAACCAGCTTCAGCATTCAGTCGGTGGGATAAACTGAACACTGACGTTTGACCTAACGATATTGAAAATGCGGCGACGCAAGAATGAGCGCAACCAGATCCGGCAAGCGCGCGAGATCGAAATTTGCCGATGCACCATTGGCACTCACCGCATCAATCAACTTTTTGCGGTCCGCATCCGGGATCGCGCGATGCAAAATGTAATTGACCCAAAAATCCACCACGTCACCCACAGTGCGCGCGGCTGAATTGCTCTGCGCCGCTTTCAAATCCACTTTGGCGTGCGGCACCCGGTTGCCCGCGGCAAGCATCGCCAGATTCCACCGCGCGAGCAACGCGCTCGTATTGATCCACGCGGTCCCAGCATCCGGGTAACCGTCGGGGGTGAGATGCGAGAACAAGCCCTGCCCCATCAAACGCACCGTCAGCGTCAACGCACTCGGATCGTCCAATTGCAAATCCAGCGCGCGCGCGGCGGAGATGACCAGATCAAACGGGCGTTTGATCTTTTGCGCAAACGAACTTTTGAATTCAGCGGAATGCAAAATTGTGCCTAGCACCGCGCGAATGTCGCCGCCCGTTTGTGTAAACGTCTGCGCCGCGCGTTGCACCAGCGCGTCGGGCGGCGTGTCGGACACAAACCGAGTCACCAATTTCTTGGCGATAAATTTAGCCGTGGACGGATGATGCGCCAACACCTCAATCATTTTGAGCGCGTCATTGAGGCCGCCGTTCGCCGGTAAATCCACACCCAGCACGCGCTTGGGCGTATCATCATGCCGCTTGGGATCAAACCAGAACGTGCCAGCATTCGTGTAATCCATACCGCCAAACAACCCCGCCCGTTGCGCGGGACGAATCGTCCAGCCCGTCAGCGCGCGCGCAAGTTCTTGGACATCTTTTTGCGTATACCCGCCATCTACGCCAAGCGAATGAAGTTCCATAATTTCACGCGCATAATTTTCATTCGCCACGCCCTTGACGTTGAGACGATTGTCCAGATATTCAAGCATCGCGGGGCTTTGCGCGCTCGCCAGCAACAAATCGCCAAATTTCCCAAATGCATATTTGCGAATCACATCGCGATCATCCACCGTCTTCATCCACCGATCGTCGTTCTTGTAGATATAGATCGTCAAATGATCCGTCCAGAAATCCACGAGCGTTTCTTGCAGTTGCCGCTGACTGTACACCGCGCGCATTACCGTCGCGTTTTGCAATTCCCCAATCACTTGGCTCGGCCCTTGCGCATCGGCGCGCAAACCCAAGCCCGCCAGCAATTGCTCGATGCGATCCGCTTTTGTCCCAGTCACGATGGCTTTTTTGGTTTGTTGCGGATAATCACGCATCAGCTCACCAATGCTTTGCGCCAGTGTTGGATAGAGCGCGGTAATCCGTTGTTCCGATACGCTGTCGTCAATTGTTTCCGGGTGCAATTGTTCTTCGATATACGCATCCGCGCCCATGGCATTGACGCGCTCGACCTCACCGGGACGCGGGCCAAACGCGATGCGATTGAGCGCCGTGAGCGCCGGGGTCACGTCAGCCAGACTGGGGCGGCTCCATGTCCACGGGTATGCGCCCGCACCAAACGTCATCAGATCGGCGGGCGGCGTTTCATCCAATTGCGAAACCCAGGACGGCAAACCGACGAGTGCGGCGGCGAACGAAATATCTTTGAGAAACTCGCGGCGAGTAATTTGCATTTTACTTTCCTCCAATTGATACGACGAGTTTAGCGCATGTGGGTAACCAGGCAATTACGGAGCTGTAAAATTGTTGTAAAAAGATTTAGAGAAATTCGAGCGGGGGGAATTACGGAGCGCGCGCAAACTTTTGAGCGACGAGTTGTTGCCCGTCCGCGCTCGCCGCAAAATTGACGAAATCTTGTAAAGCCGGATCAGCGGCAAGCGGCACCACCAACGTCAACGCGCGCACATAGGGGTATGTTTTGGCTTCGACCGTTTGCGGCGATAATGGCGCATTATCCACGATCAACGCATGAACTTCGTCCGTCACGCCGCCCATCGAACAATACGCAATCGCTTCAGGATGCCGCGCAACATAGTCCACCACCGCGGCTTCGCTAGGCATAACAATGGCTGTGCGCGTTACGCGCAAACCATTCATCGCCAAGGTTTCAAACGCATCGCGCGTGCCAGAACCCGCTTCGCGGCTGATCACGCTAATGGCTTTGCCTACATTGGGTCCAACTGGCCAAGTCAGGATATTTCCCGCAAACACATCGGCAACCTGGGAACGCATGATAGCGTTGATCGGGTTGGCGCGGTTGACGATGATGGCAATGCCATCGCGCGCGATCACTACCGCGCGGGTCTGACTGAGTTCGGCGGGCTGAATCGCGCGCGCCACCATGCCTAACGTATTGGTAAACTGATTCGCGGCGCGCAAGCCGATTTCTGAATTGGATGCCTCCACGGTCAGCGTCAGGTTAGGATGTTGCGCCGTATAGCCATCCGCGAGCATCTGCGCGATGCCTTGCATGGAATCCGAACCCACAAGTTCAAACCGCGCGAGCGCGTGCGGTGTAGGTGTGGCAGAACACGCCGAGACCAACAGCACACAGACCACAACACACCAGCCCGCCGCAAAAATTCTTGCTCGGCTCACGGGCTTAACGGCGCATGAGCGCGACGACGATCACAAACACAGCCAGCGCCCAGCGATAATAAACAAAAATATCGGTCGAATTTTTTTGTAAAAAACGCAAGAGGTATTTGATGCACACGTAACCGCTGAGCATCGCCGCGATAAACCCAATCGGAAACAAGATCAGATCTGAGGACGCCAGCGCGCCGGATTTGAGATTGGCATAAACTTCGAGCAAACTTTTAATACCCGCGCCCGCAATGATCGGCGCAGACAACAGAAACGAAAAACGCGCCGCCGCATCGCGTTCAAGTCCAAGCGCCAAGCCCGCCGTGATCGTACTGCCGGAACGTGAAACCCCGGGAAAGATCGCTGTCGCTTGCGCCAAGCCAACCACGATCGCATCTTTGAGCGAGAGCGTGGACATGCCGCGCGCGTGCCCCGCGACGCGTTCGGCGATGAACAGCGCCGCGCCCAGCAACGCAATGATAATCCCCATCACAACCATCGCCATCGGATTGATCGGCGTATTCGGCGTGTGAAACCAATCGTTGATTTTACTTTCGAGCAATACGCCCGCAATGCCACCGGGGATTACGCCAATCACCAGCAACCACGCTAATCGCCGATCCACATCCGCGCCAATTTTGCGCTCGACGAGGCTGGCAATCCCAGCGCGAATCAAACGCACCCAGTCATCCGCAAAAAACCACAACACGGCAACCAGCGTTCCCAGATGCAACGCGACATCAAACGACAAACTCTCCAACGCCGGATCGGTAAAACCAAAGACCCAGGGCACGATGATCAAGTGCGCCGAACTCGAGATTGGAATAAATTCGGTTAGCCCTTGCACGAGACCGAGAATGATCGCTTGAATGATTGGCACGGTTGACTCCTCTCAAATTAAATCTTGGCCCAGCATCACGACGACAGTGAGTCGCCCACGGAAGCCAAGTTTTGCTCTAGATATTTTTTTACCATTTGCAACGCCGCGTCCGCGCTCAACTCTTTATTACGCACTCGGTCGCCCTGCCACACATGGTGTTCAATGATGACCTGGGTTGGCGTCGCCAGCGCGAAGCAGGTGGTCCCCACTGGTTTTTCAGGCGTGCCGCCACCGGGTCCGGCAATGCCGCTGATCGCCAAGCCAAGTGTTGCGCCAAACCGTTCACGCGCGCCGCGCGCCATCTCCGTCACCGTTTCTGCGCTAACCGCGCCGTATTGGTTGAGCGTGTCCCAGGACACGCCGAGCACGGCAACTTTGGCGGAATACGCGTACGCAATCACGGACACAATCACATAGGCGGAACTACCTGGCACATTCGTCAAACGATGTGTGATCAATCCGCCGGTGCAGGACTCGGCAATCGCCAGCGTTTGCTGGCGCGCCGTCAACAACCTACCCACCACTACTTCGAGTGGTTCGTTTGCTTGATTGGTCACGCGATTATTTCTTTTTGAAATAGTCGGCGTTCTTTTGAATGAACGCTTTCCACTGCGCCGGCACATCCTCCAAGGGATAGATCGCGCTCACCGGACATTCGGGCGCGCACGCGCCGCAATCAATACATTCGTCGGGCTGGATGTACAGCATCTCATCGGCGTCTGTGCCGTGAATACAATCCACTGGACACACCGCCACACACGCTTTATCTTTGACACTGATACAAGGTTCCGCGATTACGTATGCCATTGTCTTCTCCTATTTTTGATTTCGCGTATTCGATTTCAAGTTGATGCGCAAATATGGAATGACCGTACCGAACAACGCCACGATGGTGGCAACACCGATGACGAGCCAGGCTTCATGCGTCGGCAAAGCGAGCCAATACGCCACACCAGCCGCACCGACAATCGCAACAAGCCACAAACCCAATGCCGTCAACACCACGCGGGATGAAACCATCACCTCACCTCATAATGCACCTGCGGCAAACGCGCCGGAGCGATTTCACTCCCGGACTGAACAATCGCCAGCACGCGCGATGCGTCATCCATCAAACGTTGCACATCCACACCCATACAGCGCGGCGCATACGGTCGCAGATAAGCAATGCCGCGCGTCAGCACCTTGATCGCGCCGATTGGATTGTGGCGCGCGAGATGATAACACCCCACGCCGATTTGCAAAATACCTTTGTAAAAATTACGCACCGTCTCGTCGCGTTCCGCGCGCCAAATCAATTCAAGCGTTTCGTGCTGTTCAAAATATTCGCCACGATTGAATTGTGCGAATGCAACCAGCATTGATTCAGACGGCTGAGCCGTGCAACGCGAATTTTCCAATTGCGCCATTCTACATCATCGGTAAGCGTGTGTCAAAGGATTTTTTCGATGCGCACGCGCGATAGTTCTAGCCATTGTCGTTGCGGGACCGCAATCCGCTGAAAATCAAAATCGCGTCCCGGTCCCATCGTCGTCGCATTGTTATCCACCCAGGCAACAAAGCCGAGCGGCACCGTGGGCGGATTCGGCGCGCGAAAAATTTCCACACCATCCACGAAAAAAATGGCTTCGCGCGCGAGCCAATCCATCCGATACTCGTGCCAATCGGTTAGCGCCACTTGCGCCAGCACATATTCGTGTGCGTGGATTTGCGTTTGCGCCAAGTTAAAAACCAGCTTGCTCATGCCGGGCAATTTGAAAACAAAATTGCCGAGCGCCATCGTCACCGGATCCGCGCGTCCGCCATTGAGCGTGGCGGCTTTCCAGCCATGGCCGCGCACATTCCGCGCAAACGCCATATCGCTGTGCGGCGATGCATAAAAAAACCAGAGCGCGTTTGGCGGCGTTTGCACATTGCCCACCCAGTCAAATGGATCATTCCAAAAGCCAAAACCCGCCGTGCCGATCAATTCGCCGTCGCGATGACTCGCGCGCGCGCGCACCGTCATCCGCAACGGCGGCGTCCACTTGAGCCGCTCGCGTGGCGCAGTCCGATGATCGTCCAGTTCTGCATCAGATAACTGACCCGGTTCTGCGCCATCTACCACAAAGCGAATGAGCCCCGGCGCATATTCAATGTCCGCGCGTCCAATCGCAAAACGCACCCACGCGGGATGCGCGCCATGCTCAAAGGAATCGTCAATCATTTGCTCAGATCGTCAACACAATTTTGCCAAACTGCTCACCCTTGCTCAAACGCTCAAACGCCGCACGCGCTTGGTCAAACGGGAACACGCGATCAATCACCGGCGTTAGTTCGCCGCGCAAGACCAGCGTCATCACTTCGCGGAACTCGCGCTGGTTCGCCATCGTCGAACCCAGGATGTCAATTTGCTTCCAAAAGATATTGCGAATTTCTTCTGGCGGATTCGGTCCCGTCGTCGCGCCAATCGTGACGAGCCGCCCACCCTTGCGCAACGAGCGAATTGCTTTGACCCAGGTTGCCGCACCCACTGATTCAAACACGACATCCACGCCGCGTTTGTTCGTCGCCTGCCACACTTGTTTATCCCATTCCTGGGTCGCATAATTGATCAGCACATCCGCGCCGATCTGTTTCGCGCGTTGTAATTTTTCGTCCGACGACGACGTGACCAACACGCGCGCCCCAGCTTTTTTCGCGATCTGGATCGCCGCGGTTGAAACGCCGGCGCCGGCGCCGAGGATCAAGACATCTTCGCCCGGTTTCACGCGCGCCCGCGAGATCAACGCGCGCCACGCGGTTTGATACACCAACGCCGCCGCCGCCGCGAGTTCAAACGGGAAATCCTCCGGCAGCGGCAACACGTTCCGCACCGGCACGCGGACAAATTCCGCCGCGCCACCCCAAACATGCTCGCCCAAAATTTTAAAATCGTTACACAAACTTTCTTCGCCGCTCGTGCAATACTCGCATCGCCCACACCACAAACTGGGATTGACTAGCACGCGTTGACCAACGCGCACCGTGCCAACAAATTCGCCGATCTGCGCGACGACGCCCGCCACATCGCCGCCGGGTATGTGCGGCATGGGCAATTTCAGCCCCGGCATTCCGTTCAGCGTCCAGAGATCCAGTCGGTTGAGTGCAACCGCTTTGACTTGAATCAACACATCATTGGGCTCGAGTGGCTTGGGTTCCAAATCCATCAGACGCAAATTTTCAATACCGCCATGTTCCATAAACGCGAGTGCTTTCATGTAACCTCCTTGTCTGAGCCAGTCGCGCGCACAGATTTGGCGCGCGTGAACGCGATCAAATCTTGGGTCGCAAGTTTCAAATCTACCCCGCGCTGTCCGGCACTGACATGAATTTGTTCGAGCGCGCGCGCGGATTCGTCAATACAAATTTCAAAGCCGCGATTCAGCAACACAATCGCCGTGATACCGCCCACTTGCAAACCCGTCAACGCTTCGGCTTCCTGCGCCGTCGCCATCCGCAGTTTCTTGGCGTTGAGCGATTTCGCCAACACCTTCATATCCACTTCACGGTGCGCGGCGATCAAAACCAGGAGCGGCTTGCCAGATTTAGGCGGCTCGCGCAGGACGACGAGCGTCTTGTACACCGCATCTACCGGCACGCCGAGCAACGCCGCGGCTTCCGTCCCAGAATGAAATTCGCCGGACACATCGTACACCTGCGCCACATACGGAATTTTGCGTGCATCCAGCAAGCGCATCGAATTGAGTTTATCGGCCATGCGATTAACCTCGACTCCAGCCAAAGAACAGAAATTTGCCGTTCCCCGTCGTTCGTTTTGCGTCAGAGTGCATCCACGAGCGCGTGAATAATTGCCAGCGGCAACACGTTGCGCGTGCGTTGATACGCAAATGCAAACACTGCGCCAAAGCCCATCTGAAAGGTCAACGCGGTAATCCAGGCTTCGCGCCAATCACGTTGCGTGAACACGAGATAGTTGATGGGCAAATGCGTCAAGCCAAAAATAACCGCCGCGCCAAAGAGCGCCCACGCCGGACTGCGCCACCACGCTTCGAGCCGCGTCAAGAGCAACGCGCGAAACAAGACTTCTTCCGGCAAGCCCGCCGCAAAAAAATATTCAAACGCGTTGCGCGCGAACGCGGGCAACGCGTTTTGATGCAGGTAAACCCCATACGCCGTCAGCCCCAGCAACACGGGCAAGCTGATCCACCACGCGCGCCAACTCCACGCGAGTCCTTGCGCGCGCCAGCGATAGCCCAACGCAAACAGCACGACGATGGGGACAATTACTTGCTCGATCACCTTGGGCACAATTTCAATCTCGACGCTCTTGAAACAATTGAAATCGGTTGGGAGAAACAGCAAAAATTTTCCACAGATCGCCGTGCGCCACACCATCCAGAGCGCCACCAACGCCAACGCAAATACGGTTTCAGCGCGCGGATATTTGATCGGCGGCGCGCTCGCGCCACCTGTGCGCGACATCCACCAGAACACGAACATGACCACACTGATTTCACCAAACGACCAAAGCCAGCCCGGATTATCACGGATGAATACTAACGCAAACCAGGGCAACAACAAAACGATGATCGCTACGAGCGCGGCGCGGTCACGCGCGATACTCTGCAACGAGCCGCGCGTATCACACCACACCTGTCTTGAGTAACCGCACGCCCAGTTAATCGCTTGCACCAGTAACCTCAACTACCGCAGAGCGCGTTGGCGCGCGATTGACAAGATACACGCCGAACAAGATCGCCGCGCCGCCAAGAATCGTCAGCGGTGTGATCGCTTCGCTAAGAATGAGCGCGGCGGTCAGCACGGTGACGAGCGGTTGCAAGTACGCCGCCGAGGCAACCTGGGACGCGTCAATGTGCGCCAAACCATCGTAATAGAAAATGTATGCGAGCCCAGAACAAAAGAGACCCAGAAACGCAATCGCCAGCCAGCCGTTGAACGTGACCGCACCCAGCTCACGCCAACCTTGATCCGCCAAGAAAAACGGCATGACCATGAGCCAACCCAGGAACATGACATACGCCATCATTGCGGTCGGTTGCATCCGGCGCAATAACGGTTTGCTCAAAACGATAAATACCGCCCAGTTGAGCGCACTCGTCAATTCCAGCACGTCGCCGAACGTGCTCGGCAATCCAATCGTGTCGCCCAACGATGCGCCCTTGCCCACGACCAGGATCACGCCACACAACGCAATGACAAATCCCAGGACTTTGCCAACGCCCATACGCTCGGCGAGAAACACGCGCGCCAAGATTGCCGTAAAGACGGGAATGAGCGCGACGAGCCACGCGGTATTCGTGGCAGTCGTGAAACGCAAACCATTCGTCTGTAGCGCCTGGTGAAAAGCCACGCCGATAAAACCGAGGAGCGCGAGATAGAGCAAATCGCGTGCACTGACGCGATGAAACGCACGCAACCGCCACGCGGCAAGGGCCAGCACGACGACGCCCATGCCAAAGCGCACGGCGATCAAGGTGCCGGGGGAAATTTCAGCGAGCGCAGATTTAGTAGCGACGAACGACGCGCCCCAGATGATCGCGGAGAGTAAAACTTTGAGCTGATTGATTCGCAAAGCGTTTTGCATATCGCGCGGCATTATAGCACGAAAAAGGAAAACAAAATTGCCAACGCGGAGCGAGTTGTCGGCTCGCCCCTCGTTGGCAATTTACGCGATCACGAAAATTAGATTTTCTTGAGCAGTTCGCGCACCGATGCCGCCGCCTGCGCGATGCCGAATTCGTTTAATTCCGCCGGTACTTGACCATCGAGAATCGCGTGACCGAGCGCGGATTCTTTGAACTCGCGCAAATCTTCCAGATACACATTATCAATTTTTTCGTCGCGTCGAATTTTGCCATCGCGCACGGTGATGATGCGATCCGCCGAGCGCGCGACAGCAGGGTTGTGGGTAACCACAATAAAGGTTGTGCCGCGCTCGCGATTCAATTGCCGCAGTAAATCCATAATCTCTTCAGTGCTTTTACTGTCCAGGTTCCCGGTCGGCTCATCCGCGAGAATGATCGCGGGTTGGTTGGCAAGCGCGCGCGCAAGCGCGACCCGCTGACGTTGCCCGCCGGACAATTGCGCCGGCATAAAATTCACGCGGTCGCCCAAGCCAACCAGGTTAAGCAAATTCAGCGCGCGCTTGCGCCGATCCGTATCGCGCATCGGTTCTTCTTGCAAGGGCACTTGGACATTTTCGATCGCGGTGAGCGTGGGAATAAGGTTGTGCAATTGAAACACAAAACCCACCGTTTGGGAACGAAACCGATCCAGGTCGCGCACCGTGTTCAAGTCTTGACCGTTGACGAGACACGCACCGCGCGTTGGGCGATCCAGCGCGCCGAGGAGATTGAGTAACGTACTCTTGCCGCTCCCCGATGGTCCCATCACTGCGACAAATTCCCCAGCGCGGATCGTCAAGTTCACGCCGTCCAGTGCGCACACGCCGTCACCCTCGCCGTAAATTTTTGTCAGCTCTCTCGTCTCGACGACGATTTTTTGTTCATCTGTCATCGTATCCCCTGTGAGAAACCAGGTCTTGGTTATTGTTTGGTATTGATCTCGACGCGCCCGGTCATGCCCCAGCGCAACACCGTATCCAAATTGGCAAACTCAATTGTCGTCGTATAATTTGTGCCGCCTTGTCTCGCCGAAGCCATGGGCGCGATCTGCGTCACCTTGCCCTGAAACGATCGATCGGGCAAGGCCTCGAACGTCACCGCCACCGCTTGTCCAATTTTCACGCGCGCGATACTCGTCTCCGACAAATCATCGGTTTCCAACCGCAAACTGGTGAGATCGCCAAGTGTAATCACCGGCACACCGGGCGAAACCTGCTCGCCTACCTTGACATTGATCGCCGCGACCGTGCCGGCGAACGGCGCAGTCAACGTCGCCGATGCGCGCGACGCGCGCGCCTGGGTCAACGCGCCTTGCGCCTGCGCCAACCGGGCTTGCGCGGCGGCAATCACTTCGGAACGCGCCTTGGCTCGCACACGATCCAGGTTCGCTTGCGCCGCGTTTACCGCTGTTTCCGCAATGCGCAGATCGTCCGCGCTCGCGCCCTTGGTCACCTTGAGATATTGCGCTTGCGCAATGCGATATTGTTCGCTCGCGGCTTGATACGCAATGCTTTGCGGATACATCCCCGCCGCTGGATCATGCTTGATCTGATCATAGTCGGCTTGCGCGTTCTTTAACGTGGACGTTGCGCGATCCAAGCTCGCTTGAGCTTGCGCCACATCTTCCGCACTCGCCCCGGCGCGCACCTTGGCTAACTGCGCCTTGGCTGTCTCAACGTTCGCTTGCGCGATTGCAATATCTTCCTTGCTCGCGCCGCTTTGCAATTCAGCTAGGTTCGCCTGCGCGAGTGCAACCGCCGCTTGGGCTTGCGCGATCGCCGCATCCAGTTCAACAGCATCCAATTTGATCAAGGGATCATTTTTCTTGACCACATCGCCTACCTGCACCGCGACCTGGGTGACCGGACCGGCAAGTTTGAACGCCAGGTTCGCGCGTCGCGCTGGCAGTAACGTCCCCGACGCGGCGACCAGGTTATCCAATTCGCTCGCGGCGGACACAGGCGCGGGCGTTGGTTGCGGCGCAACCAGGTTCATACCACCAAAGGCAAAAAAACCAACGCCCAGAACCAACAACACGACCATCCCAATCAGCATGTTTCGGATCTTCATCAATGCCTCCGCAAAAAGTATAGGCTCTACCACACACCCGGTAAGAGGCGATAACGCACACGCCGCGCGTACTCGGCATAGCCAGGCAATTCCGCTTGCAATGTTCGATCTTCGAGCGCAGTGCGGATCATAAAGACAACGATGATCACCGCGCTGGGTAAGAGCGCCCACCACGAACCCAACAGCAATGAAATACCGGGCCACAGAACGAGCGTCCCCAAATACATTGGATGGCGCACATAGTGATACGGCCCAGTCGCTACCGCGCGATGCCCGCGCTCAATTTGGATCTGAACTAGAGTCGAAAGAAATGGATTGACCGCCATCGCCCAAAAGGTCAAACCCATGCCTAAACCCAAACTGAGCATGCCAATGCACTGAACCGCTACCGGCATCACCGACCACCCCAATCGCCCGGTGTCTAGTCCAGCGACGATCAGCACAACAAAGGACATGGGCATGTAAACAGCAAGCAGAATCTTGTCCCAGGTTCTGGGATTTTTGGCGACCCTGCCACGTTCATTGATCGCGTCGGGATTTTTTCCTAGCACCCAAGTACCGAGCGTTAAAAGCACAAGCGCATACAGCCCGAGGAAAAGCCACGCGCTAGTCCAATCGAGACGACCGGCAGAAAGAAACAGAACCACGCCCATCACAAACACTGTAGCAAAAACCTGGATAATTCGATTAACCCCCGATCGCTCAAGCGCGGGCTTGGGGGTATTCGTGATCCTGGGTTGCATCTCCGCCATCCGCCACCTCCCTGCCAAGGATGAGATCATTCACGCGCTGTCACTCAGCCCACGGCATTTATTCATACCGCAACGCTTCAATTGGCGACAAGTTTGATGCGCGCCACGCCGGATACACCGCGCCGATTACGCCCAAGACGAGCGCAACGATCATTGCTTGCGCCAAAAGCGCGAACGTATAATTGCCTTTCAAGAAAACACCCATCGTTGGTTCAAATGTGATCAACGTACCCAGCCCCACGCCGAACGCAATCCCAACAAGTCCGCTCAAGAATGACAACGCAAGCGATTCGCGTACGATCATGCCGATCACGCGCCGTCGCCGCCAACCGAGCGCGCGCAACGTGCCAATCTCGCGCGTGCGCTCAAATACGCTCATCAGCATCGCGTTCATAATGCCCACGCCGCCGATCACAATCGCCAGGAACGAGAGCGCCGTCGTCATCGAGCGGAACGTGCGCAAGTCGTTCGTCTTGTCGGCAAATTCCGATGACCGCGACACACTCACTTGCGGCCAGTGCGCTTCAACTTGGTGCTTGACCACATCGGCTTGGCGCGTATCTTTTAATTTGATAAAGTAAAACGAAACCTGGTTCGGTTTTTTGAAAACGCGCTGAGCTTCAGCAAGCGCCATCACCGCGCCGCCATCTTCGTACCCGACTCCGGTTTCATAAATGCCTACCACGCGAAACGCATTGCCGGAAACCGTAATCGGATCGCCAATTTTTTTCTTGAGATTCTTGGCGCACACCTTGCCGAGCAATAAATCACGCGGCGCGCGAATCCGATCGCCGTCGGTGATCGCGTAATGTCGAATTGCATATCCGGCTGGATCGAGACCCATCACAAAAAAATACGGCATCCCTGGCATCGAGGCCAAGCCGAACAACATGCCGGAGATTTGATCGACTGCGGGCAAGCCCGCGGCCCAGCGTCCCACCTTGTCGTCAATTGCCGCCAGCGACATATCGGATGATTTCGCTTCGCTGATCGTGAGCTCGCCGCTCTTGCCGCCGAGCGCACTCAACTGCGCAACCAAACCATCCGCCATGCCGCCGAGCATGACCACCATACCCACGCCGACGCCAATCGCCAGTGTCGTCAAGAGTGTGCGCGTGCGTTGTCGAAACAGATTGCGCAATACCATGCCGCCAAAATTGAATGTCCATTTTTTATCGCTGGCATTTTCAATTTTTGATTTTTGTCTCGCGCCTTGTGTTGCGCCGCCATCGTATCGCATCGCCTCAACCGGTTGTAATTGCGCCGCGCGCCACGCCGGATAGACACCACCGACCATACCGAGGAACAGCGCGATCAACATGGCTTGCGCGAACAGCATCGGGGAAAAAGAATTGTCGAGCAAACCCGCCAGCGCCGGAACCTGGTTTAGCGCAAGCACCATGCCCACGCCGAGCGCAATGCCCGCGACTCCGCCAATGACCGATAGCACCAACGCCTCGCCGAGGATGAGCCGCAATACACGCCCGCGCCGCCAGCCAAGCGCGCGCAAGGTCCCGATCTCGCGCGTGCGCTCAAACACACTCATCAGCATCGTGTTCATCATGACCAAGCCGCCCGCAACGACCGCGAGCAAGCCAATGAACCAGCTCATCGCGCGCAACATGCCGCTCTCTTGCTGGCTATCCATATAATTCGCGGAACGCGACGCAGTCAATTTTGGAAAGCGGCGCGCCAGATCCTTGATCACGCTCGCCGTATATTCGGGGCGTGCCATTTTGATTTGATAATAGGCAACCTGGTGCGGTTTTTTGAAAACGGCTTGCGCTTCCTGCAACGGAATCACCGCGCCCATTTCTTCGACGCCCTGCCCCGTTTCATACACGCCGACAATGCGATAGGACGTTTCTTGAATTTTGAAACTATCGCCAACCTTTTTTTTGAAATTTTTTGCCGCCGTCTGACCAAGCAACATCTGGCGCGGACCGAGAATCGGTTGTCCTTGGACTAGCTTGTAATGGTTCAGCGCAAATTCTTGCGGCTCCAATCCAAAGACAATAAAGTACGGCACGTCCGGGGTTTGGATCATGCCGAGCAAAACTCCAGCGACCTGGCTCACACCCGCCGTGCTTTTCAACTGCGCCGCAATCGAATCGTCCACTGCCGAAAACAGCACATCGGCCGCATCGGCTTGCGTCACAATCACGTCCGCGCCGCCCGACGATAAAATCGTCGTGTAGGAATTGATAAACCCTTCCGCCATTGCGCCCAGCGCGACCACCGCCGCAACCCCAATCGCAATGCCGAGCAACGTCAATAGCGTACGGGTTTTACGCCGCGTCAAATTTTTCCAGAGCATTGCCCCACCCATTACCGCACCGATTTTTTCCATTCCTTTTCCCAGCGCTCAAGCAACACGGGAAATTCTTTTTCGAAAAACGCATACAAATCGTGAATTTCTTTCAACCGTTGTTTGGTCTCCGCCGATTTGCCTTGCAATAATTCCAAGCCGCGCTCCGCTAATTGCCGCCCCGCCACAATTTCATCAAACGTTTGCCGCATCAACTCCGTCCACGCGCCCGCCTTGATCCGATAATGATCCAGCCGGTGTCCTGGCACGCCAACGCGCTCGATCAGATTCATTTGCACCAACAGGCGCGTCATGGTGCTAATGGACGCCTTGCTCGCCGCGAGCATTTGCGCCAAATCGGTGGTAGACTGTTGCGGCGGATCGCAGATCAACAACCAGCCCATGATGCGTCCAGCCATGCGCGGGTGGCCAACCTGCTCGAACAATAACCCGACATCTTCGATAAAATGTTTTTTCTCAAACCAACTGCCATCCTTGTCCATCGCACCTCCTTCAGTATGTTTACTCTACAGTAGCAATTATAGCATGTTTATAAAATTCAGTCAAGACTGAACATATTAGACAAAAAAATCCCGTTTGCTCGCTTTAAGCAAGCAAACGGGATTCGTTCTGTCAAACCGTCCATTGTCCGGTAATCAGGGGGCGCAGAAATGGATTGAGCTGTCGTTCTGCGCCGATGGTGGTCGCCGCACCGTGACCCGGATGCACAACAGTGGCCTCCGGCAAGGTCAGCAACTGATCGCGAATCGAGCGCATCAACGCGCCATAATCGCCACCGGGCAAGTCCGTCCGCCCGATGCTTCCCGCAAACAATGTGTCACCGGTAAACACCAGCCCCTCACCCAACAAGCAAACGCCGCCAAGTGTGTGCCCTGGTGTGAACAACACGCGCAAACTCAATGAACCTATACGCACTTGGTCACCATCATTCAATTCGTGATCGGCGGGCATGGGCTGGGGAATGTGCAAACCAAACCGCGCCGCGCTCGCCTGCGCCTGCGCTAGTAAAGGCGCGTCCGCCGCGTGCAAATAAAACGGTGCGTCTGTTTTTTTCCGCAGATCGGTCAACGCCCCAACATGATCAAAATGCGCATGGGTGTTGACAATCGCGCGCACGGTGAGGTGCCGCGCTTCCAGCAACGTGAAAATTTCGGGCGCATTGCCACCCGGATCGATTACAATAGCGTCGCGCCTAGTTTCATCACCCAACACATAACAATTCACGCCCAACGGGCCGACGAGCAATTTTTCTAGTATCATGTAAACTCCTTGGTCGCCAATTATAAAGCGCCTCCGGTACTTGTCAAAAGCCAATTTGTTTCCTCGCGCTCCGCGTGCTATAATTGCGCCACTCGATGCTGAGAATTTTAGCGGGCAGGTGTTTTATGCGTCATGTGTTTGTTTTGCTTTGCGGTATGCTCCTTGCGTTGGTCGTGATGGGTTGCGGCGCGACGCCCACACTCACACTCCCCACCGCGCCACCGCCGCCAACCAAAGTCGCCGTTGCGGTGGACGAGCCAACCGCGCCACCGAATTCTAATCCAGCGGTAACGCCAGCGAAAAAAACGCCGCCAACGGAAACACCCATTCCAGCGCCGCCCGTCAAATCATTGAAAATGAATTCGCCGGAATATGGCGCGCAAGCATTCTTGTGGTGGCGACCTGAAACCGCCGACCGCGATCTCGGTTTGATGAAAGACGCGGGCTTGACCTGGGTCAAACAACAATTCGCCTGGCGCGACATTGAAGGCGCAGGCAAAGGCAAATTCATCTGGGACAATGCCGATCGCGCGGTGCAACTTGCCAACTCAAAAGGCATCGACATTCTTGCGCGCATGGACAATGCGCCCGATTGGGCGGCTCCGGGTTGTTTCAGCGCGGACAAGAAACAAATGGGCCCCGCCAAAAATACTCAAGACTGGCTCGATTTTTTAAGCGCGTTTGTCACGCGCTACAAAGGCCGCATCCGCGCGTACGAAATTTGGAACGAGCCGAACCTGGCGCGCGAATGGTGCGGCAAGTCGCCTAGCCCAACTGAGTATGCGGCGTTGCTCAAAATGTCATACGAGAAAATCAAATCCATTGACCCCAATGCGATTATTGTCAGCGCGGGCTTGACGCCCACCTCGGCGAGCAACACAACCGCCATGCCGGATGTGACCTTCGTCGAAGCCTTGTACACCGCGATGAAAAATAATTCCAACGGTTATTTCGATGCGCTGGGCGTCCACGCGCCGGGCTACAAAGCGCCGCCCGAAATGAGTCCCGATGATGTGATCAAAGACCCCGCGCTGTCAAATAAAGAACCTGTGACGGGGCGCGTCTACGCTTTTCGGCATGTCGAAGATGTGCGTAAGATTATGGTCGCGCGCGGCGATACGAACAAGCAAGTCGTCATCACCGAGTTTGGCTGGACGCGCGACACGGTGCATCCCGCGTATTCCTGGTTTGCGGTGGACGAACAAACGCAAGCCAAATATATCGTCGGCGCATACGCGTATGCCAAAGCCAATTGGGCCCCCTGGATCGGCACCATGTTTGTCATTTACATGGCAAACCCCGACTGGACCAAAGACAACGAAGAGTATTGGTGGTCCATCACGCAACCCGATGGCACACCATTCGGCGCGTATGTGCGCCTCAAAGCAATGAAAAAATAAACTGGGACGATCCGCTAGACAACAACAAGCCGAGAGGAAAATGCTCTCGGCTTGTTCCATAATCTAGCTTGTATTGAATGCTATTTTTGTTGAACGAAATCCATACGTGTGGGACAATTGCCTGCGCCGGAAAACGGTTGCGCGGTCACCGCAATCTGTGGGCTAAGCGTTCCCGCGCTGTCAAGTAGCCACAGGGTAAACGTGCCGCCTTGCGCGGGAATATCATACTTGCCCAACGGGTCGGGGCTATTTTTTGAAAACGTATCGGATATTTCTCCCGTGGGCAGTTTGTAACGAATCCGCATATTCGGCACACCGCGACCCGTTGCGTCTACCACGCGCCCCCAAATATAATTCGGCGGACACGGATTGCCGGTCGGACCCAGTTCGTAATCCGGCAAACCTGGCTTGGGGCAGTACTGAAAACCCGCACAGGACACCGAGCCAGCGGCGGTCGTCGCAGATGCCACAGGCTTGGGCGCAAGCGTCGGCAAGTTGGGCGGCAACGTTGGAACCAGGGGCGTCGTCTCCGCCGTGATCGTTTGGAATGCGCCAATCGGCGAAGGCACCGGCGCAAGTGTGGCGAGATTCGCCGGGGTTGCCACTGGCTTGATCGCTTCAGCCGTCGCGGTCGGAATTGCGATCACCACCGAGGTTGCTTGAATCCCCGGGGTCATGACAACCAGCGGCGGCGGGTTGCTGTTCAGATAACCCGAAACCGCCACATACAGACCCAGACAACAAATGCCCAGCACAACGATAATCGCAATCACATAAGACTTGTCTTGCATCGCGCTCCTTTATGACAAACTTAAATTTGCGCTCGGTTTGTAGAATGGCAAAATGATACCACGAGCATCCTAAAAACGCAATTCGATTTTCTTGTTTTCTACGCAAGATAGATTATAATCGTTGCTGTGTTGAAATTACGCTATCTCACAGACGCCCACGCATGGAATGCGGCCCTCGCGCAACTGCCGAGCGCGCACATTTTGCAGTCCTGGGAATGGGGCGCGTTCAAAGCCCAATACGGCTGGACCGCCACCCGCCTTGTATTCCTGGATGAACACACGCCGCGCGCCGCCGCGCAAATTTTGCGACGGCCACTCCCATATACACCATTCGGAATTTTGTACGCTCCCAAAGGTCCCACGCTCGCCGATTCCGATCCCGCACTCTTCGCCGAAACGCTTACCGCGCTTGAACACATTGCGCGCGCGCAACGCGCGATCTGTATCACGATCGATCCCGATATTCAGACAACGGACAGCCGCATTGCGTCTTTGCGCGGATGGCGACAATCCCGCGAACAAATTCAATTCAAAAATACAATGCTCCTCGATCTCGCACCCAGCGAAAATGAATTACTCGCGGCAATGAAACCCAAGACCCGCTACAATATCCGGCTCGCGCAAAAACGCGGTGTGACGATCGTGCCTGGCACGCTTGCCGACTTGGCGCTGTTTTACGAAATGTATGCGGAAACGAGCGCGCGCGATGGATTTCTGATTCGCCCGTTCGCCTATTACCGCGACGCCTGGGGCGCGTTCCTTCAAGCCGGGCGCGCCCACATGCTCCTCGCGCAACTCGGCGGCGCAACCATCGCGGGCGTGATTCTGTTTGTGTTCGGCAAACGCGCCTGGTATTTTTACGGCGCATCACGCAACCGCCACCGTGACGCAATGCCCACGCATCTCTTGCAATGGGAAGCGATCCGCTGGGCGCGCGCGCACGGTTGCACCGTGTACGATTTCTGGGGCGCGCCTGACACGCTGGATGAACACGCGCCGATGTATGGTGTCTATCGTTTCAAGGAAGGCTTTGGCGGCGCGTTCACGCAACATATCGGCGCATACGATTTTGTCGCGCATCCGGCGCTGTACTATCTTTACACCGTCGTCCGTCCGCGCTATCTTGCGCGCTTGCGTTCGAAACATAAAACGCTCGTTGAGTAACAAAGCAGACGGCACCCGCCATAATTATTTTCAGAGGAACGGTGATGCACACTCTATTTGTTGTCTCGCACACCCATTGGGATCGCGAATGGTACGAACCATTCCAAGTCTATCGTGCCTGGCTTGTCCGATGCATAGATAAACTGCTCGACATTTTTGAAACCGATCCAGCTTTTGCCTATTTTCTGCTCGACGGTCAAACCATCGTGCTGGAAGATTATTTGGAAGTGCGCCCCGCGCGCGCGCAAACCTTGCGCAATCTGATCGGCGCGGGCAAACTCCATGTGGGCCCGTGGTACATCTTGCCCGATGAATTTCTCGTCAGCGGCGAAGCGCTCATTCGCAATCTGCAACGCGGCACGCGCATCGCCCGCGAATTTGGCGGCGGGATGTCTATCGGCTATATCCCCGATCCGTTCGGGCACATTAGTCAGATGCCACAACTCTTGCGCGGATTCGGTTTTAGCGCCGCCGTGTTTCGGCGCGGACTCGCGGACGAACCCGCCGAATTGTGGTGGGATGCGCCCGATGGTACACGCGTCCTTGCGTGTTATTTGCGCGATAGCTACGACAACGCCGCGTGGTTGCAACACACCGACGAAGCGTTCGCGGTCGGCATCGCCAAATTGCGCGCATCGCTTGCGCCGCATGTTGCCACGCCGAACATTCTGCTGATGAACGGTACCGATCACATGGAACCCTGGCGCGATTTGCCGCGTTTACTTACCGCCGCGCGTGAAAAAATTTCCGACGCGCGCATTGTTCACGCCTCTTTACCGATGTACGTCACCCAGGTTGAGCACGACCTCGCGCAAGAAAAAATCGATTTGCCAATCGTGCGCGGCGAATTACGCAATCCCAAAAAGCATCACCTCTTGCCCGGCGTCGCATCCGCGCGTCTGTGGATCAAGCAACGCAACGCGCGCGCGCAAACCTTGCTCGAACAATGGGCAGAGCCGTTTAGCGCGTTTGCCGCGCAATTCACCGCGGCGGATAAAGCCGAGAACGCGAACCAGGTTCTGCTTCAACTCGCATGGAAATATCTTTTGCAAAATCATCCGCACGATTCGATCTGCGGATGCGGCGTGGATATCACGCACGACGAGATGCGTACGCGCTTCGATTGGGTAGAGCAGATTGCCGAGCCGATCGTGCGCTCTAGTTTGCACGCGCTCGCGGCACAGATCAATACGCAGGCGTATGACAACGCCGCCGCGCTCGTCGTGTTCAACCCCACCAACGCCGCGCGCACCGATACGGTTCACGCCACCCTCGAACTACCGGGCAGTCTCGAACATTTTGCGCTCTCCGATCAAACCCACCCGGCAATTCCGTTTCACATTGTTGATCAGCATGCCACTGAATATTATCGCACCCAAGCCAGCGCAGAAATGCTCAGCACACTCTTGGCGATGGGCCAAGCCGGGCGCGTGTTAGGCATGGCAATCCAGGACGCTTTCATTCGCGCGGACACCGATCCCATTCAGCTGGATGTCACGCTCACCACGCAAGGCGAACCCAACCGCGATCTGCTCGTGCATGGCTTGCCCCCAATTTTGGATTTGATCGCGCAAAAGCCCGACGCCGTGTTTGATGTGCGCGCTCATTCGCCGACCCAATTCGAGATCGAGTTTGTCGCGCCAGAAATTCCCGGTTTGGGCTACCGCACATTCCAAATCAACAACGCCCCCTTGAACACAAACGCTCCCAGCGCCACTCCCCAATTTTTGGAAAATGAATTTTATCGCGTTGAGCCAGATCACAACGGCACGCTGACCATCACCGACAAGACCACGGGCGCGGTGTATCGCAACGCCAATCGGTTTGTGGATGGCGGCGACCGAGGCGATCTCTACAATTATTGCCCGCCCGAAAATGACACACTCGTCGCCGCGCCGCATAAATCGCCCCGGATCGAGATCGAACGCAATGTTGCGCGGCAAACGCTGAGCATCACACTCGCGTATCGCTTGCCCGCGCAACTGTCAGACGAGCGCTCGGCGCGCGCGCTAGACACGGTAGAGGAAACAATCGCCACGCGCGTGACAGTGTACCCCGGTGTGCGCCGCATTGACTTTGAAACGCGCGTTGAAAATCGCGCGCGCGACCATCGTTTGCGCGTCGAGTTTCCCGCGCCGTTCGACACCACCATCGCTCATGCCGCGCAAGCATTCGACGTGGTGCAACGCGCGCTTGATCTGCCAACGGATACCGCCGCTTGGATCGAGCAACCGCGTCCCGAAGCACCCATGCAACAGTTTGTTTCGATCAGTGATGGTATGCTGGGACTGACCCTCGCGGCGCGCGGCTTGCCGGAATATCAAGCGCGGCGCGAGCCGAATGGCACCACGCTCGCGCTCACTGTGTTGCGTTGCGTCGGCTGGCTTTCCCGCGATGATCTGGCGAATCGCGTTGGTCACGCAGGACCCGCGAAAGAAACGCCCGGCGCGCAAGCGATCGGCGCGCATGTGTTCGAGTACGCGTTGATCCCACACGCGGGTGATTGGCGCAACGCGATCCACGAGGCGCGCGCCTTTGCCGCGCCCTTGCGCGCGATTGCCACGGATGCGCATCGCGGAACGCTTGCGCCGACACAAAGTTTACTCGCCACCTCGCCGTGCGAGTTTCTGGTCAGCGCGATCAAACTCGCCGAAGATGGTTCTGGCTTGATTGTGCGCGGCTATAATGTTGACGCGGCGGACATTGAAGCGGAGATCGTCGTGGCAAAACAGTACGCGCGCGCGATGCGCGTCAATTTGAACGAGCAAGTGATCGCGCCCATCGCCCTAGACGATGGGCATACGGTCAAGCTGAGTGTGCGCGCAAAAGAAATTGTCACGCTAGAATTTGCGTAAAAGAAAAACCCTGTCAGACGAACCTGACAGGGTTTTTGATTTAAGCATATTCGCGCTTGGCTTCCAGGAGCATGATGTTGACTTCCTGGGTTGCCTGCGCGAGACTTGCGCCATCCGCCGCCGCCCATTCCTGGCAGAGTAATTCGTACGTCTTGCGCAACATACTCGAATCGGCACTACCCAGCGGCTTGGTCCAACTACGCGCGGTTAGATCGCGCACCATTTCGCACAGCGCTTGGAACGATCCTTGTTTCAAGCGCTCGGCTAATTCGACGCGGCGCTTGGCATGATCCTTATCCAGCGAGACAGGGCGGCTTTTAAGGATCGCGCGACACTCGGCGAGATCGGGTTTGGTGGTCAAGTGCCGCAAACCAATCGTTTCGCAGGATTCAATTGGCACCCACACGGTCGTCTTGGCGGTATTGATTTCAAAGTACTGACGGGTTTCCGCCCCAGCCAATTGTTTTTTGTCGAGGCGCATAATTTGTCCCACGCCATAGATCGGATGCACGACTGCATCACCCACTTTGAACATCATCATGTCATCTCCTAACGCAAACGCCGCTAGACTATAAAAGGGTCTAGCGGCAAATCCCCGCGCCAATCCTAAAATATCACACATCCTATTATACCACACATTCGCAGTTTGCGGGGGAGCGCCACACTTCCATTCGAGCGTGCGTCACGTTTTTGGATGAACGCTACCCAGCGAGATGACAATCGGTTTCCAACCGATTGTGACAAACTCGATTGATCGAGTTTCCACCTCATGGAGTCGCCGATTTCTAATCGGCGGCGGGCAACGCCCAAAAGTTTGACGCACACCCGCGCCACACAGCCAATCCAAAAGCGCGTCTGTGTAAAATATATGACCGGGATAATTTTGCGCGATCGTGTGGCGGGTTTCAATTGAGTTGGTCATTCTACACAACCACGCCGTCGCACCATTTTCGCAACTTGTCCAATAGACAACCGCGCGCATTTCGCGTACAATCGAATCGCATTCTGACGGATTCAACGCGGAAGCCGAAACATGTGTAGGCATCCTCGGCGAATCATTCGTCGGTTTTTTCCAAGCCGCCTAAACGCAAGGCGGTTTTTGTGTTTCCGCACCCGCAAGCAAGGAGGACGTTATGCAAAATTTCGAATTGCCCTTTCTGCGCGAACGCGCCGCGTGCGGCACGGGTTTTATCGCGCAACTAGGCGCGCGCCCAACCCACGCCCTTTTGCAAGACGCCCTGACGACCGTAAGCCGGCTGGCTCATCGCGGCGCGGTCTCCGCCGATGCGCGCACCGGTGACGGCGCGGGCATTCTTACGCCCATCCCGCGCGAATTGTTTGCGCGTGAATTCGCGCAACGCGGGCTTGACGCGCCAGACGATTTTGCCGTCGGTATGTTTTTTCTGCCGCGCACCCAGCACGCCCGCCGCGAGCGCGCCAAACAAATCATCGCCGATGCGCTTGCGGCAAATGGACTGACCTTGCTCACCTGGCGCAATGTGCCGATTGACGCCAATGCGCTAGGCGAGCACGCGCGCGCCATTGCGCCACAGATCGAACAAGCCATCATCGCGCGCACCGCCAGCGTCACAGCCGGCGCTGAATTTGAGCGCGCCCTATTCCTCGCGCGCAAAGCGATCGAACGCGCCGCGCTCGCCACCCACATCGAACCGCTGTATGTCGCGTCGCTGTCCGCACGCACCCTCGTCTACAAAGGTCTCTTTGTCGCGCCGCAACTCGCCAAATTCTATCTCGACTTGGACGATCCACTCTACACGATTCACTATGCCCTGTTCCACCAACGCTATAGCACCAACACGTTTCCCACCTGGGAACGCGCACAACCGTTTCGCATGTTGTGTCACAATGGCGAGATCAATACGATTCAAGCCAACGTCGCCTGGATGCGCGCGCGCGAGCCGCACCTGGCTTCGCCGATCTGGGGCAGCCGCATCCGCGAAATTTCGCCAGTGCTGGATCTCAGCGGAAGCGATTCGGGGATCATTGACAACGCACTCGAAATGCTTGCGCTCTCTGGCTATGCCGCGCCCCAAGCCATGATGACGCTCATTCCCGAAGCGTGGGAAAATGTCAGCGATATTCCGCCCGCGTGGCGCGCGTTCTATCATTACCAGGCAACCTTGATGGAACCCTGGGATGGTCCCGCCGCCATTGCCTTTGCCGATGGCCGCACGGTGGGCATGTCACTCGACCGCAATGGTCTGCGCCCCGCGCGTTATCTCATCACGCACGATGGCTTGATCGTCGCGGCATCCGAAGCCGGCGCACTCGAAGTGGATCCCGCGCGCGTCATCGAAAAAGGTAAACTGGGTCCGGGGCAAATGCTTGTGGTCGACCTGGAACAAAACCAGGTCTTGCACAATGCCGAGATCAAAAATTTCTACGCCAACCAACATCCGTACGCGGAATGGCTCGCGCAACAAATTGTCACGCCAGAAACACTCCCCGCGCCGGAAAATTACGCGCTCAAGGATTTGCAACGCTGGCATACGGCGTTTGGTTACACCGACGAAGAACTCGTCGTAGTTTTGCGTCCGATGGCAACCAACGCCGCCGAACCCACAGGTTCGATGGGCGATGACACGCCGCACGCAATCCTGTCCACGTTTGATCGGCCGCTCTATCATTTCTTCAAACAACGCTTTGCCCAAGTCACCAATCCGCCGCTCGATCCCTTGCGCGAAGAACTCGTCATGTCCACACGCGTCTCCCTTGGCGCGGCAGGTAACTTGCTCGACGTGGCGCAACACGATCAGCCGCCCACACGCCAACGCTTGCTGGAAATTTCCAGCCCGATTCTCACACGCGCGCAGTTACTTGCCCTGCGCGCTCACGCCGACGAATTTCCATTCGCCGATCTCGACGCAACGTTTGCAACCGACACGGGCGATCTCGATGCGCTGGAAAAAGCCATCACCGATTTAGAAGACGCCGCAGAGCGCGCGGTTGACGCAGGCGCAGTATTCTTGATCATGAGCGATCACGCCATGACCGTCACCCGCGCGCCGATTCCCATGTTGCTTGCGGTAAGCGCGGTGCATCAACGCCTGATGCGCGCCGGCAAACGCTGGCAAGTCAGCATCATCACCGAGACCGGCGACGCGCGCGACGTGCATCAATTCGCGTGCCTGATCGGTTATGGCGCTAACGCTCTGCAACCGTACCTCGCGCTTGCCAGCGTGCATGCGCTCGCCGAACATCACCTCGAGCGCACCAATCGCGCCACTGCCACCGAGCCCACTTTTACGCCGGAACGCGCCACCGAAAATTATTTACACGCGGTCGAAAAGGGCTTGCACAAGATCATGTCCAAGATGGGCATCGCCACGCTAGACGCCTATCACGGCGGACAAATTTTTGAAGTCATCGGCTTGGCGGAAGATGTGGTAGCGCGCTATTTTACCGGCACGCCCGCGCACGTGGGCGGGCTGGGCTTGCGCGATATTGGCGCGCGCGTCATTGCGCGTCATGCGCGCGCGTATGCCAACGCCGAGCCGCCGCCGTACCTTAAAAATTATGGTTTCTTCAAGTACAAAAAAGATGGCGAGCATCACGCCTACAATCCCGCCGTCGTCCAAACGCTCCAAGCCGCCGTGCGCACACCGCGCGCCACCGGCGATAATTTCGCGGAAGCGTATGCCAAATACAAGGAATATGTTTCGCTCGTCCACGCCAACTCGACCGCCGAAATTTCCGATCACCTCGACCTGGTTTTCGGCACACCCATCCCGCTTGACCGCGTCGAGCCAGTGTCCGCGATCCTCGAACGCTTTTCCGGCGCGGCCATGTCGCATGGCGCACTCTCACTTGAAGCGCACGAATTGATCGCCACCGCGCTCAACCGCATTGGCGTCTTGACCAATAGCGGCGAAGGCGGCGAAGATCCCAAACGCTATGCGAGCGCGAACAATAGCCGCATCAAACAAGTTGCATCAGCGCGGTTCGGCGTGACCCCGGCGTATCTAATGTCCGCCGACGAATTACAAATCAAAATGGCGCAAGGTTCCAAACCTGGCGAAGGCGGACAGTTACCCGCGCACAAAGTCACGGCCGAAATCGCCGCGGTGCGCCACACACTTCCCGGCACACCGCTGATCTCACCACCGCCGCACCACGACATTTACAGCATCGAAGACCTCGCGCAATTGATCTATGATCTCAAGCGCATCAATCCGCGCGCGCGCGTTTCGGTCAAGCTCGTCGCGCAAGCTGGAGTCGGCACAATTGCCGCGGGCGTCGCGAAAGCGTTTGCCGATGTGATCCAGATCAGCGGTCATTCCGGCGGCACGGGCGCGTCGCCGCTCAGCTCGATCAAACACGCGGGCGTAGCGTGGGAGCTGGGTCTCGCCGAAACGCAACAAGTCCTGGTCGCCAACGATCTCCGCGCGCGGGTGCGCATCCGCGTAGATGGCGGCTTGAAAACCGCGCGCCACGTCATCGTCGCCGCTTTGCTCGGCGCAGACGAATTTTCATTTGGCACGGGCGCGCTCATTGCGAGCGGGTGCATCATGGCGCGCGTGTGTCATACCAATACGTGTCCCACTGGCATCGCAACGCAAAATGAAGCGCTCCGCAAAAAATTTCCCAACGAGCCGGAATGGGTCATTGCCTATTTCACCTTCCTCGCCGAAGAAACGCGCGAATATCTCGCCGCGCTCGGCTGTCAGTCACTCGAAGAATTGATCGGGCGCGTGGAACGCTTGCGCTTTGCGCGCCGCGCCGCGCGCGCCAATCCCATGCCCCTGCCGGAACAACAATGGGCTGTCGCCGGCGCGGTGATGGTAGAATAAATTTCCAGAGGCAACGATGATCCCACTCGATTTGGAACACTTGCTCACCAACCCCGATCCCACGAACACACGCCCGCGCCGCAATACGCAAACCGGCAATCCCTTGCCGAATACGCCGACGCTGGATGATTGGCTGTGGGATGCGGCGGCTAAAGCCGTGACGAAATATGGGCGCATTGAACTCACGCATCTCATCCACAATACCGATCGCACGGTTGGCGCGCGGCTCGCCGGAGAAATTGCACGCCGTTATGCGGATGCGGGTTTACCGGACGATACGGTGCGCGTAACCTTTCGCGGCAGTGCGGGACAAAGCTTTGGCGCGTTCTGTATCAACGGCATGACGCTGATTTTGATCGGCGAGGCAAACGATTACGTGGGCAAGAGCATGGCAGGCGGCGCGATTATTGTGCGTCCGCCGGAAACGGCCACCTGGGCGACCGAAGAAAATTTTATCATCGGCAATACGGTGCTGTACGGCGCAACCGGCGGCAAATTATTTGCGGCGGGGCGCGCGGGCGAACGCTTTGCCGTACGCAACAGCGGCGCGACCGCCGTCGTGGAAGGCGCGGGCGATCATGCGTGCGAGTACATGACCGGCGGCACGGTTATCGTGCTGGGCGAAACCGGGCATAACCTGGGCGCGGGTTTGACCGGCGGCTATGCGTTCGTGTTGGATCGCGCCGGCACACTCGCGGCGCGGCTGAACAAGCAAACGCAAATGGAACCACTCACGCATAACGCCGACCATGAAAACACCGTCTTTGACCTGGTGAAAGAACACGCAGATGTCACGCACAGCCGCTACGCGCGCGGCTTGCTCGATCATTGGCGCACGACCCGCGATTTGTTCTGGCGCATCGTGCCGAGTTAAAAAAATCAGCGCCCCGGTTTTCAAAAAACCGAGGCGCTCGTTCTTTACCCTGGCAAGCCCAACGCAATCCGTCCGCGTTCTAAATCTACTGACAAGATGACGACATCAATCACATCGCCTACGCTGAACGAGGCGCGCCCGCCGCGTTGCCGCATCTGAGTTTGATGCAGCAAGCCATCATTCTTGACGCCGATATCTACGAACGCGCCAAAGTCCACCACGTTGCGCACCGTGCCTTTCAACTGCATCCCCGTTTTCAAATCTTCCGGCTTGAGCACATCGCGCCGCAATAATGGCTTGGGCAAATCATCGCGCACGTCGCGTCCGCGTCGCACGAGTTGCTCAAAAATATCTGCGAGCGTTGGCTCACCGCAACCCAAGAGCGCGGCAATCTCCGCGAGCGAATTTTTTTGCCGATAGGTTGCCAACCGTTGCGCGAGATCGCGCTCGGCACCATTCACGCCGATGAGTTCAAGCAAGCCGACGACGACCGCGTACGATTCCGGGTGAATCGCCGTATTGTCTAACGGTTCATCGCCGACAACGCGCAAAAAACCCGCCGCTTGCTCGAACGCTTTCGGACCCAGCCCTTTCACCTTGCGCAACTCGGCACGATTTTCAAATGCGCCATGCGCTTCGCGGTGCGCCACCATGCTTTCGGCTAATTTGGGGCCGATGCCCGCGACGTATCGCAACAACGCGGGCGAGGCAGTATTCACATCCACGCCAACCGCATTCACGGCAGATTCAACCACCGCATCGAGCGCGGCGCTCAGTTCACTGCCTTCGACATCGTGCTGATACAAACCCACGCCGATGGAACGGGGATCGATCTTGACCAGTTCCGCGAGCGGGTCTTGAATGCGCCGCGCAATCGAAACCGCGCCGCGCAGAGTCACATCGAGATCGGGTAGTTCAGCGCGCGCGAGCGGCGACGCAGAATACACCGATGCGCCCGCTTCGCTCACCATCAAGTACTCGACGCGCGCGCCATCGGCGATCACTTCAGCCACCAATTGTTCCGACTCGCGCGACGCCGTGCCATTGCCAATCGCGATCAGATCAGCGCGCAAGGTCGTGATCAATTTTTTCAGAATGACTTTGCTCTCCGCCCATTTTTTCTGCGGCTCGTGCGGATAGATCGCCGTCGTCACCAACACCTTGCCGGTTGGATCAACGACCGCAACTTTGCACCCGGTGCGAAAACCAGGATCGATTCCAATGATGGTATGTCCGCGAATCGGCGGTTGAAGCAAGAGCGCGCGCAAATTCGCGGTAAAAATTTTGACGGCGTGCGCGTTCGCATCCTCGGTGAGCTTGCGGCGAATATCGCGCTCGATGGCGGGCGCGAGCAAACGCTCATAGGCATCGCGCATCGCCAACGCGAGTTGCTCCGCGAGTAACGAGCGCGGATCGGGCTTGTACTTTTGCGCGAGCGTCGCGATCACCAAATCATCCGGCGCGGCAAGCTTGATTTTCAATGCGCCCGCCGTTTCGCCGCGATTGAGCGCGAGAATTTGGTGCGGCTTGCATTTCACCACCGGCAGATCAAATTCGTAATACTGGGCGTACACCTTGCGCGGGTCTTGCTCGGCATCCGCCAGCGTCGTCGTCACATTCGCGCGCGCGTGCGTCACCGCGCGCACCGTGCCGCGCAAATCGGCGTCGTCGGAAATCACTTCGGCAACAATATCACGCGCGCCCAGCCACACGGCATCCACATCGCTCAATTCAGTGGACACGAACGGCGCGGCGATTTTTGCCAGTGGTTCAGTTGCGCGCGGTTGCGCCAAAATCATTTGCGCCAACGGTTCCAGCCCGCGCTCCCGCGCGATCATCGCGCGCGTGCGCCGCTTGGGTTTGTATGGCAAATACAAATCTTCGACGACCTGGAGCGTTTCCGCCGATTCAATGGCGAGTTGCAATTCCGGCGTGAGTTTACCTTGCTCCGCAATCGTTGCCAGGATCGATGTTTTGCGCTCGCCCAACAACCGCAAATACGATAACCGATCCATGAGCAAGCGCAATTGTTCTTCGTCGAGCGAACCGGTCACTTCTTTGCGATAGCGCGCGATGAACGGTAACGTGTTGCCCTCGTCGAGCAATGCGACCGCCGCGTGAACTTGCGCCGCGCTAATTTTTAATTCGCGTGCGATGGTGGCTTGAATGTCCAATGTCGTTTCAACTCCCTAAAAAATTTATTTTACGAATTACGCAAATTATTCAAGCGTGAATGTGGTTACGTCCAGTTCTCCAATTCACGCGCGCAAATCTCGACGGATTTCGCCAGCAACGCTTCCCCCGCCTCGCGCGTGGCCAGGCGCGGATCAAGCCCCATAATTCCATCGGGATATTTTTGCGCGAACGTCTGGACCGTTGTGATTTCGCGCGCCGCGATCACCGGCGCATCGCGCCCCGTCAAGCGATCCAGTTTCACCGCGTTCGGACGCACCGCCAGCATAAACGCCGTTTCGCCGAGCGAAGCGTGCGACCCTTGTTGCGCGCCGAGCTGATCGATCACCACGCGATACGATTCAGCGTCCGTCCACCATTCGAAATTTTTCACGCGCAAGTGTTCCAAGTCTTGGGTAACCATCTGCACGGCACTCGACAAGGCGGGCGCATTACCGCCATGCCCGTTGACAATGAAGACACGACGGAATCCATGCTGATACAACGCGCGCAGTAGATCGTCCAACACTGCGATCAAGGTAGTGGGTTTCAACGCGAGGGTCCCAGGAAATGCGGCAAGCGTCAGCGACATGCCGTAATTCAACGTGGGCGCAACCGCCACGCCGGTCGCTTCGCCCAGCCGCGCCGCAATCGCTTCCGCTTCAATAAAATCTGTGCCCAGTCCCAGGTGCGGTCCATGTTCTTCCGTCGCGCCGAGTGGCAAGATAACACGATCATCATGCGCAAGATAATCACGCATTTCGGTCCAAGACATTTCCGCAAATAGATTCATGTGCGCCTCCGTGATGAGTCCGATTATACGCGGCATTGCAAAAAACGCGAAACGCCACGTTGATTTTTTACACCCAGTTTAAGAAGATTTTACAATTTATCCAAAAGTAATGTTGTGGCGTGGAAACGTTGTATGCTAAAATATGGTCATCACTGTTCATCAATGGGATTATCAATGGAAGCCAAAGAAACCGCCTCAGGGTTTGGAAATCTCGGCAAGACTGCGCTCCCGTTAATCGGCAAAGTTGGCACCGTGACGGGCGGCATCGTGAGTCTGTTCGCCGTGTTTGAAAAAATCAGCGGCGAAATTGTCACCACCGTCGCCGGTTTTCTGCTCTTGTCCGCGGTCATCGCATCTGGGATTGTCGTGTTTCAGCAAGCGGCAAAAACAGTGGACGATCACACGCGCAAAGAATTTGTGTATCCGCACCAAGCGCGGATCGTTGCCGCGCTCGTGCTGGGATGTGCCAGTATTTTCCTCGTGTTGTTCGCGTGGCGCATGACCACCATCGCGTTGAAACCCGCGCCGCCGGACAAACCAGGTCTTGGCAATGCCTTGCGTCAGGCCGCGACGCCAATCATTCCAACGCGCGCCAGCGAGCGCCCGAAAAGTATTGTGCCAACCAATGGACCGACCATGATTCCGACCAATGTGCCAACTCAAACGCCATCAGTGCCGCCGCCCACCAACCCTTATACGCCTGCGCCGCCCACGCGCACACCAACCGTAACCCCATTCCCAGTCAATCAAATGACCGATATGAACGGGTTACTTGGACTGGGAAACAATGCGCTGGTTGAAAAAAATTATTTGCAAGCCGTGGGAATTTTTTCCCGCGCGCTCCAAGTGGATGCGACGAACGCCCAAGCGCAATTTGGTTTGGGGCAAGCGTATTTCTATTTGAACAATGTGAATGCCGCGTTCAATCCATTGCGAAGCGCCTTGCAACTCAACCCTGGTTTGAGCGACGCCCACGCCTTCCTGGGTTTCGTGTATGACTCGCGCGACGATTTCGTCAGAGCGAGAGCCGAGTATGAAGAATATCTGCGCGTCGCGGCTAAAGATTCACCCTACCGTTCGCTGGTGCAACAACGGCTAGGACAATTCAACGGCAAACCGCCTTATCCCACGCTCGCCCCGCTCGTTACGGCAACGTCCGCCCCACGTGTGATCGTCACGCCAACTTTTCTAGCAAAATAATCGAGCCACAAAAAACGGGGGCGCTTGCCAAACCAAACTGTTCACGCTAAAATACACTTAATTCTAAAACTGGGAGGACAATGATGTCTGAACAACTTGAACGAAACCTTGCGCTCGATCTGGTACGCGTGACGGAAGGTGCGGCGCTCGCCGCGGCACGCTGGATGGGCCGCGGCGCGAAAGAAAAAGCCGATGGCGCGGCAGTCGGTGCCATGCGGCTCTTGCTCGGACAAATTGATATTGACGGCATGGTCGTTATCGGTGAAGGCGAAAAGGATCATGCGCCCATGTTGTTCAACGGCGAACGGATCGGCCGCGCGGCGCTTGCGGAAATGCCGCGCCAGAGTGTGGATATTGCCGTGGATCCGATTGACGGCACGCGTTTGCTCGCACTCGGTTTGCCAAATGCGCTGTCCGTGATCGCGATCGCGGACCGCGGCGCAATGTTTTCACCGGGGCATTTGGTCTACATGGACAAGATCGCGGTTGGTCCGGCGGGACAAGGAGTGGTCAACATTGACGCATCGGTCGAAGAAAACCTGAAAGCGCTTGCCCATGCCAAGAAAACCGAAGTCAGCGATATGACCGCCGTGATTTTGGATCGCCCACGCAATCAAAAATATATTGATGCCGTCCGCGACTGCGGCGCGCGCTTGAAACTCGTCACCGACGGCGACGTTGCCGCCGGGCTATCCACCGCACTCGATGGCACGGGCGTGGATATTTTATTTGGCATCGGCGGGTCGCCGGAAGGCGTGATCACCGCCGCCGCGCTCAAATGTATGGGCGGCGAGATGCAATGCAAACTGTATCCGCGCGATGACGCCGAGCGCGAATATGCCAAACAGATGAATTACGACATTACCAAAACGCTTGGCATTAACGATCTGGTCAATAGCGACAATGTGTTCTTTTCCGCCACCGGCATCACCGACGGCGAATTACTCAAAGGGGTGCATTACGTTAGCGGCGGTGCCATGACGGAATCGCTGGTAATGCGTTCGCATTCCGGAACCATTCGCCGCATTCTCGCCACGCATCGTTGGGACAAACTCGACAAAATTTCCCAGGTCGAATATAGCGGCTAGAACTCAAAACCAGGTTTCTTGATGAAACCTGGTTTTTGTTTGGCGAACCTAGTCAGCGCTTGGCGGGTCTGCCGTATTACGCGATCTAGGCAAAGCAGAGTATAATAAGTGCATCGGGACATGCCCATCCAGCGGCTACCGAGCGAAACCCTCATGGAGGAGGCGGAATGGCTGTCACTCAAACCCAGAACAAATTATGGAGTGCCGTCGCCTTTTGGATCCTGACGACCCTGCTTTATTTTCTGCTCAACCTTTTGCTCATCGCGCTCTTGGCGCCCAATCTCACCATCCGAATCCTACTTGTGTTCGGCTTGACCATTCTCTATGCCATCAGCACGCTCGTGCTAGGTCGGCGGATTTGGTTACAAGCGCAAGCCAGCAACCGCGAGTTGCAGTTAAACATCACCGAACGTCAGTCCAGCGAGCAAAAATTACAACAGGAACTTGCCGAACGCGCCCGCACTGCGCAAGCGTTGCGCCATCGCAATGCGGAACTCGCCGCGCTCAACGAAACCACGCTCGACTTGCTCAATCGGTTTGGCGCGAAGGATCTGCTGGAAACCATCGTGGCGCGCGCCGCAACCTTGATGAACACCGCGCATGGTTTTCTGTACGTGACAAATCCAGCGCAACCCACCTTGACCTTGCGCGTCGGCATTGGGCGCTTTGCCGAATACCTCGGCTTGGCACTCGCACCCGGACAGGCACTTGCCGGAACCGTGTGGCAAACCGGCAAGCCATTGGTGCTTGCCGACTATGCCACATGGGTCGAGCACATGGCGGGTTTCGAATGGGTTCACGCCATCGTGTGTATTCCCCTCTGCACCAACTCGAATATCGTGGGCGTGATCGGCTTGGCGCACTTGGACCCCGAACGCAATTTCGATGCCGAAGCCCTCGCCCTCTTGGAACGCTTTGGTCATCTCGCCTCGCTCGCCTTGGAAAACGCCGCGCTCTACGCGCAGACCCAGCAAGAATTGCAAGAGCGCAAACTGGCTGAACAAAAAATGCAAGAGACGTTTGCCGAAGTCGAACGCGCGCAGACCAAAGCGCGCGCGATCCTGGATGCCGCCACGGACATTATGTTGCTCGTCTCGCCCGAACACAAAATTCTCGCCGTCAACCAAAGTTTTTGCGATCAATTTTTCGGACACAATCCGCGTGATACGGTCGGGCATCAATTCAGCGATTACGCCACAGAGATCGAACAAACCTTTGCCGATCCCGTCGGCTTGCGCAAACTGGTTAGCGATACAGTAGATGATCAGGCAAAATTTTTCCAGCAGATTATCGCGCAACGCACACCCAAACCGCGCGAATTGCAATTATCGTCGTCGCCCGTCCACACGCGCACCAACGAATACCTGGGACGGCTATTTGTGTTTCACGATGTCACGCGCGAGCGCGAAGTGGATCGCATGAAAACCGAATTCGTTTCGATGGTGTCGCACGAACTCCGCACGCCGCTCACTTCCATCAAAGGCTATATTGATTTATTACAAGCGGGCGAAGTCGGTGAGGTGAGTGAAGAACAACGCGAATTTCTGGACATTATCAAAACCAACGCTGACCGCCTCGTCGAATTGATCAACGATTTGCTCGACCTGTCCCGGATCGAAGCGGGACGCATCGAACTGAAACGCAAAGCCGTAGACTTGGACCGGTTGATTCACCAGGTCACCCATTCGCTCAAACCGCTCATGACCGCCAAACAACAACACCTGACCTTAAATCTCGATCCAGCCATGCCACCCGTTTGGGGCGACGCGGATCGCGTCACGCAAATCCTGACCAACTTTGTGTCCAACGCGTACAAGTACACGCCCGCCGGCGGCACCCTGACCATCGCGACGCGCACACTCTTCAACAAAGTCCTCGTGGACGTGCAAGATACCGGCATTGGCTTGAGCGCCGACGAGCAAAAACAATTATTCACAAAATTCTTTCGCGCGAAAAATCGCGCAACGCAAGAAGTCAGCGGCACCGGTTTGGGTTTGGCGATCACCCGCTCGCTCGTCGAAATGCACGGCGGCGAGATCACGGTCACGAGCGCGCCGGGACAAGGTTCAACCTTTAGTTTTACTTTGCCGATCGCGCAACAAGCCCCCGCCGCCGAAGCCGCCGTGCTTCCGCCTCAACCCGCTCAGCCCGGCAAACGGGTGCTGGTCGTGGACGACGAGCCAGACATTGCCAACTTGATTCGCCGTTATTTAGAGCGCGCGGGCTATCAAGTCATTTTGGCGCACAACGGACACGACGCGCTCCAGATCGCGCAAACCGAGCAACCGGATCTTGTCACGCTCGACATTGTGCTAGCTGACACCGATGGGTTTACGGTACTCGAATGGCTCAAAAATAATTCCCGCACTAAATCCATCCCGGTCGTGCTCCTTTCGATCATGGCAGATGAAAAAGAAGGCCAGTTGATGGGCGCGGTAGATTATTTGACCAAGCCGGTCAACGAGCAAGTCTTGTTGCAACACGTTGCGCGCGCGTTGGCAAAAGATCGTCCCCGCACCATCCTGGTCGTAGACGATGACGCCGACAATCGCCAGCTGGTTACTGAATTTTTGACGCGCGCGGGCTATCAAGTCCTGACTGCCCGCGACGGCGCAGAGGCATTGCAGATCGCGCAAGAAAAGCAACCGGGGTTGGCGCTGATGGATATTCGCATGCCTGGCATTGATGGCATTACCGCGTTGCACGAACTCCGGACGCGCATTGAAACACGCGCAATGCCCATCGTCATGATGACCGGCTTTCCTGCCATGCTCGAAGATAATCGCGCCGAAATGGGCCAATTGAACGCCCCGATCACCTTGAGCAAACCATTCACCGCCGATCAACTCGCCGCCGCAATTGGTGCGGCGTTAAAGCGTGGAGAGACACCATGAGCGCACGGATTCTCGTTGCCGATGACGACCCCTTCATCCGCCGCCTCGTCGTATTCACTTTGAAAAAACGCGGACACACGATCATCGAAGCCGGAGACGGCGACGCCGCGTTGGCACTGGTGCGCCAAGAACATCCCGATCTCGCCGTGCTGGATGTACTGATGCCAGGCATGACCGGTCTGGAAGTAACGCATGAATTGGCGCAAGACCCCACGACTGCAAAAATCCCAGTCTTGATTCTGTCTGCCAGCGCGCAAGCCTCCGAGATCGAAGCGGGACTCGCCAGCGGCGCAACCTCCTACCTGGTTAAACCGTTTGAACCCAAAATGCTCGGCGAACGCGTCGAGGAAATTTTGCAACGCCATAAACCCGATCCAGCGTGATCGGCAAATTGTAATTTCAAAGAGAGTAAAAATGAGATGGATTACTCGTTCGCACGTTCACGTGGATCGCGTAGCGTGTCCATGGCTGATCACCCGCTTTGTAGACAACGAAGCCGAGTTTCTGTTTGTGCCGAAAAATCGCATCGAACCCGTCGCGTCGGAAACTGGCGCAATCCCTTTCGATGCGCCCGGCGCTGAGCTTGGACATCATGATGGCAAATGTTCGTTCGAAGCGATCATCGCCAAATATGAATTGAGCGACCCGGCTCTGTTACGCATGGCGCAGATTGTTCACGCCGCCGATATCACCGCCGACCTGGACAGCGATCCCATCGCGCGCGGACTCGAAGCACTTGCATCTGGGTTTGGTCTGCGTTATCCCAGCGACGAAGAAAATCTCCTGCACCAATTTGAATTGTATGATGCATTGTATGCATGGTGCCGACTCGAAATTGCGAAAGGATAAAATAAAAACAGGGTGCGCATCCTGTTTCAATTCCCCATGACGCTTGCCACTGAACTCTCCTTTGTGCGCCAACTCACACCCGACGGCGCAATTTTGTTCACGACCCGGATCGTGCGTTTGTTCGCGTATGGCTTTCTTTCAATTGTGCTTGCGCTCTACCTCGCGCAAGTGGGCTTGGCTGAATCGGCAATTGGCGCGCTGTTCACGTTTACCCTGCTTGGCGATGCCGGCATTTCCTTGTGGATCACCACCTCAGCCGACCGCATCGGACGCAAGCGCATGTTACTCCTCGGCGCGGCGCTGATGATTTTTGCGGGTGGCGTGTTCGCGCTCACCGGTGATTTTGTCCTGCTCACACTCGCCGCGATCATCGGCGTCATCAGTCCCAGCGGCAATGAAATCGGACCGTTCCTGTCCATTGAGCAAGCCGCGCTCACCCACATCATTCCGAACGATCAACGCACGCGCGTGTTTGCATGGTACAACCTGGTTGGCTCGTTCGCCACCGCCACCGGCGCACTCGCCAGCGGCACACTCGCCCAAGTCCTGCAAGCCACCGGCGAGACGCCGCTCGCAAGTTATCGCGCTATCGTGATCGGCTATGCGCTGATCGGGTTGGCACTCATGCTCCTGTTCAGCCGCCTCTCGGCACAGATCGAAACCCAGGTCAACCCCAATCTGGCGCGAACCAAAATCGGCTTGCATAAATCACGCCGCGTCGTGATCAAATTATCCGCGCTCTTTGCGCTCGACGCCTTCGCGGGTGGTTTTGTCGTACAAAGTTTGATCGCCTTTTGGTTCCAGACCCGGTTTGGGATCGAACCGGCTATGATCGGGAGTATTTTTTTCGGCGCGAACATTCTCGCGGGCATTTCAGCCCTGTCTGCCGCGCGCATCGCCGCGCGCTTTGGCTTGATCAACACGATGGTGTGGACGCACATTCCCTCCAACCTGTTACTGATCCTGGTGCCGCTCATGCCCACCGCGCCGCTCGCGATCCTGGTTCTACTCGCGCGTTTTTCAATTTCGCAAATGGACGTGCCGACGCGCCAATCGTATACGATGGCAGTCGTCGAACCGGACGAGCGGTCCGCCGCTTCCGGCGTCACGACGATTGCGCGCTCGCTCGGCAGTGCGTGGTCGCCTGTGATCACAGGCGCATTATTGCAATCGCCATTTATCGCCGCGCCATTCTTTCTCGCCGGTGGACTCAAAATTGTGTACGATGTGTTGCTCTATCGCAGTTTTCGCGCCACCAAGCCGCCGGAAGAAAAATTGCAACCGTGAGGTATTATGGAACTTGCACAACGGATCGAAAAGAAAATCCGCGCTGAACGGGGCACCACCTTTCGCCAGCTCAATTTGCCTGCCGAATTTATCGCGCCGAATTACCGCGGACGCTCCATCGTCAATGTGCCAGCCAGCATCATCAAAATTCTCGGCGGCGAAATTCACACGCCCTCGCTCGATTCCGCGCTTACCCAAGGCTTGCTCGCGGGTGTCGAACGAGTTGTGTTGGTGATTGCCGACGCGATGGGCTATCAGCGCACGTTGGATGCACTCGCGGCAAATCCGCGCAATGGTTGGCACGCGCTTTTGCGCGGCGGCGCGCACCTCGCGCCAATCACCTCGGTGTTTCCTTCCACTACAACCGCCGCCTTGACCGCGTTATGGTCGGGCTATACTCCAGCGGAACACGGCTTTGTCGGCTATCAACTTTTTCTGCGTGAGTACGGCGTGCGCGCGAACATGATCGCATTTGCCCCAGTCGCTACCGAAAAATTGGGCGGGGCGCAACTCGTTCACAGCGGACTCGAGCCAGAAAAATTTTTGCCCGTCCCGTCGCTTCCGCAAACGCTCGCGCACGTTGGCGTGCCAGTGTACAATTTGATCGAGCAACCGTATGTCACGAGTGCGCTCTCGCGCGCGCAAATTCGCGGCACACAAGAAACGCGCGGCTTTGTCACCTCATCCGATATGTGGGTCACGCTGAAACAAATCATCGAAGCGCATCGCCGCGAACGCGCACTATTCGTCGCTTATTGGAGCGCGATTGATGGCATTTCACATACTTACGGACCTGGGTCAGACACGGTGGTTGCCGAAATCAACAACCTCGCCTATTCATTCGAACGCGAATTTTTGCGCGCACTTTCGCCCGCCGCGCGGCGCGGCACACTCTTTTTGCTCACCGCCGATCACGGACAACTCGATGCGCCGCCATCACGCGCGGTCTACCTGCGCAACCATCCCGGTTTGCGCGATCAACTTGTAATGGACTTTGCGGGTGAGCCGCGCGCGGCATTCTTGTACTGTCGCAACGGCGCGCTCGACGCCGCGCGCGCGTATTTGCAAACGCAACTCGGCGAGCAATTTTTTGTGCTAGATGCGCACACCGCGCTCGACGCCGGTTTGTTTGGCAATGGCGCGCACGCGCCGGAACTTGAATACCGCGTCGGCGATCTGATTGCTTTGCCGCGCGACAATTATTTCTTTTACGAACGCACCGACGAAACGAAAATGCTGGGGCGGCACGGCGGGCTCACCGCAGAAGAAATGCTCGTCCCCTTGCTCGTCGCGCGGCTCGACGCCTAAGCAAAATGCCACTCACCGCTGGACGTCTGCAAGCCCGCCAATAAAAAAACGCCAAAGCAATTCCTGCTTTGGCGTTTTAATTGGGCATACCACACGCTTATGATGCCGGACGCGCAATCAAGACCACCTGGATATCCAGTGTCTTGCTATCGCGCTGAACCCGCAACGTAATCGTTTCGCCGACCTTGTGCGTAAAGAGTAACGTCGCCAACGGGTGGTCTTGATCAATCGTCTGCCCTTCAAGCGCAAGGATGACATCGTTTTCTTGCAAGCCCGCCTTTGCCGCGGGACTACCAGGCGAGACCTGGGTCACCACAATGCCGTTCGTCGCCTGCAAATTCAATGCGCTGGCAATTTGCGGATCGACCGGTTGGTATGAGACTCCAATATAGGCGCGCTCAACCTTGCCCTTGGTAATTAATTGGTTTGAAATATCGCGCACCACGTTCGATGGAATCGCAAAGCCCAAACCCTCTGCCACATTCCCCTCATTCGTCGAACGCACTACGAGCGTATTAATACCAATGACCTGACCCAACGCATTGATCAGCGGACCGCCCGAATTGCCATTGTTGATCGCCGCGTCAGTTTGAACCAAGTCGCTTTGATTGCCGACCGTGCGGTTCATCGCGCTGATGACACCCACCGTCACCGTGCCGCGAAAATCGCCGAGCGGACTGCCAATGGCAATTGCCACTTGACCTGGCTCGAGCGCATTCGAATCACCGAATTGCGCGATGGCAGGCACCGCGCCATCCACTTTGAGCACCGCGAGATCGGCGACCGTATCCGCGCCAACAATTTGCGCGGCAACCTTGGTGCCATCCGAATAAATCACGGACAGACTTTGCGCGCCCGAAACCACGTGGTTGTTGGTAATGATATAACCTTTGGGATCAATAATGATTCCCGAACCGGACGCGGTTGGCGTGACTGCGCTAGAACGGCGAGTTTGTATTTGATTGATCACCGTGACGACCGCCGGTTTCACCTTACGCACCGCGTCAATCACCGCTGAATTTTCTTGCAACGTGAGATTCGTCGTCGCTGGCGCAACCGACGCAGTCGTCGGCGCAGTATTGAGCGCGGCAACGGGTTGCGCCACAACGGCGGGCGCGGCGTTCTGAACCACGTAATAGCCCGCAACCCCGCCCATAACGCCACCACCAACCACACCCAGCAAAATGATCAAAATGACAGCACACGACAACAATCCGTAATTTGGTCTTGACATGCTTATCTCCTTCGCTCACCAAGGTTCTACGCTGATTATCCCAAACAATGATTAACCGCAGATGAAAATGGCGTAAAAGCCGTGTGAAAGAAATTTATTGCGGCAAACGTTTGATTACAATCTCAAGCGTATCCGTGTACGACACGCGCGTGCGATGCAACGTGAACAACTCGTCGGCGCGTTGCTGATATCCCGCCGCAATGCTGACCGCGCTGGTATAGCCCGCGCGTTGAACCATTTCGATCACCGCGGCATTGTATTCGCCATCGGGGTAATTGAACGCGACCACCGGCTTGCCCAATTTTTTTTCGATCACCGCTTTCGAATCGCTAATCTCTTTTTGCGCGGCGTCTGGCGCGAGTTGCCGCAGATGCGGGTGCGAAAGCGAATGGGATTGAATATCCATGCCAGCCGCAGACATTTCTTGCAATTGCGCCCAGCTTAGAAAGCTCTTGTGGTCTATGGCATTGGTATAGACAAATAAAGTTCCAATCATGCCATACTTTTTCAAGACCGGGAACGCGGCAACATACTGTTCTTCCCAGCCATCGTCAAATGAAATGATGATTGGCTTGCTCGGCAGAGGCGCGCGCTGTTTAAGGTGCGCGACCAGTTGCGCCATCGTGATTGTATGATAACCGTGTTGCGCCAACCAATTCATCTGCGCGTCGAAATTTTGCGGCGCGACCGTCCACGTTTGTTGCAACTCGCTCGCATTCGCGGGCAAATCGGCAAGGTGATGATACATCAGGATCGGCACAATGGCGGCAGTGCCAGGCGCAGGCGCAGTCACAAACGCGGTGGGTGTCGGCGCGAGCGTGGGCGGCCAAGCCGTTGCTGTTGCCGTTGCCGGAGGTGTCGCCACCACGACGACAATTTGCGCGGTTGGCGTAGCCGCAAGCGGCGGCGCAGTGGGTGCAGGTGTCCCGCACGCCGCCAGCGCACACACACTGCACACTAGAGCCAACCCTAGTCCGATCGTATATCTTGCCCTATTCTCTATGATCATTCATTCACCTTTTGATGATCCACTTGCTTTGTCCATGTTCCAATCTACATCATGCGCCACGCGCCAAATCAAAATTTTTGTTAGACTGGGCAGTATGGTATAATGCGCGCGGAGGTGACAATGCAGTCCGAAATCCACACGCCAACCCAGCCCCATATCATTCGATCTTTGGTGGCACTCATTACGGGAAGTTTGCTCCTCCGCGCCGCCGCCGGAGCGATGGGCGAAAACATTCAATTCTACTTTAACGAGATTCACGACGCCGCGCGGAACCTTGGTCATCCACTGCGCACCATCGCTGGCACATCGAACGTGTACGAAGTCACCTACACCGTCGGCGGTTTGATCATCGGCACATTTTTCGCCGCCGAATTGATCGGCGCACCCTTGTTCGGCGCGTGGAGCGACAAGTACGGGCGCAAGTTGTTCATCATCTTTGGCCCGCTCTTCGGCGCGATTGCAGTGCAAATTACCGCAATGACCACGTTCGTCTGGGCGTTGCTCTTGACGCGCTTGCTCGAAGGTGTCTCCACTGCCGCAAACGCACCGGCATCGCTGGGTTATCTCGCCGAAGCGACCGCGCATTCACCAAAATTACGCGCGCGCGCCGTCGGCTTTTTCGAAGTGGCGACAATTGGCGGCATGGCAGTTGGCTTTTCGCTGGGCGGCTGGCTCTGGCGCAACTTTGGCCATCCCGCCATCGTGGCGGGCATTCCGTTGACCAGTCCCGCGTTTGCCTTGAATGCGCTCATCTACCTGGTCAGTCTGGTAGTGCTATGGTTCGGCATGAGCGAGATTCATGAAACCCGGCGCGCCATCACCCCGCCCGTAAGCGCGCGCGAAACCTGGACGAGCTATCTCAAACTGGTAATGAATCCGCGCGTGCAAAGTTTCGCGCCCGCGTGGATCGCCATCAATGCCGTGCTGGGCGTCTGGATCAATTTGACTGCACGCATCTTTACGGACAAGACCAGCTTCTCCGGTCAATTACTTGCGGGACATTTCGATAGTTTTGAAGCGGGCAATTTGCGTGCGGGCTATGCGGTGGTTTTTGTTTTGGGTATTTTATTGTGGAGCGTTCTATTTCCGCAAATGAAGCGCACCACGATCATGTTATTCGGCACGGGCGCATTATTTTTCACGTGCCTCTTTTTGTATTTGATCAATCACCAGCCCTCACTTGACGCGCCGTTAATTTTGCCACTCGCACTATTACTCGTCGTCAGCATCCTCGGCCAAAGCGGCTTTACGCCCGCCGCGCTCGCGCACCTCGCCGATATTACCGAAGATCACGCCGGTGAGCGCGGCGCGATTATGGGCATGTACTCGGTCTTTCTCGGCGTCGGACAATTTCTCGGCGCAAGCATCGGTGGCCCATTCGTAGACTGGCTCGGTGCCGATGGCATCGTCGTCGTCACTGCGTTGCTCGGCTTGGTCGCGCTGATCACGCTCTTGCGTTTGCGCGCAAGCGAAAAACAGCCCAGCATTCCCACCGCCGCGTAATGTTTTACATTCTAGCAAAATAAAAATGATCACGCAAGCAGTGAGCCCTAGTATCTTTCTATTTGATTGTGGATGCTTTGCCCCTACTTGAATCTCATCCCAACATTCATTATAATTCAAACCGGAGTGTGGCATGGACGAAACTCGTCAGTTACCGGCGTATACCTTACGCATCGTCTACGACATTATCGCAGAGGAAACGCGCGATCATGAAGCCCTGACGCGCGTGCTGACGCTCGCCGGATTGGAACGCTACGCCGATGCGCCCCCGCCAATGGATAACACACCCTCCATGACAATGCACGAATACGAATGTTTGATCGCGGTCGTCTGGCAAGTGTTCGATTACGTCCAAGCCCGCGATATTTTGCGCCGCACCGCGCAACGCGGCTTTGCGAATCTCACCCAAAGCGGCATGTTGGTCTATACGCAATTTCTCCGTGCGTTCGATGCTCTGGGCACCAAGCGCGAGCGCGTCGCGTTAGCGATGGGGCGGTTGACCTCCGAGTTGACGCACGCGCTCGGCAACAAACACGAGTTCCGGCGCGAAGGCGAAGATTTCATTCTCGATATTTACGATTGCCCGTACTGCGCCGAACTGGTACGCAATCACACCCAGCTTGCCGAGCCGCACGTTTGCCATACGCCAGTTGCCTTTTACGAAGCCGCGCTCACCTGGGCGAGCGGCGACAATCACACCATCCAAGAAATTTCGTGCCGCACCACCAACGGTTTGGAGTATTGCCGTTTCAAAATTTACTGGAACATTGGCTTGAAGAAACCCTTGTAGGAGGTCGTATGAGCATCAATATTTTGATTTCAATCGCCGACGTGATCGTGAGTTTAATTTTCGCCATTCTTGTCGCGCGCCAATATAGCCAACGTAAAAAGATGCACCAACTCATGTGGGGCATTGCGCTCGCCGCGTGGGTCATCGGGATTGCCGCCGAGCTAGGCGCAACGTTGAACGATTGGACGCCGCTGACGTATCGCGCGTACTATGCCACCGGCGCATTGCTAATCCCCGCCTGGCTTGGACTCGGCACGTTGTATCTCGTCGCACCGCGGCGGTTAGCCGACCTGGCATTTTGGATCGTCGGCGTACTATCCGTGATCGGCGTTGGGTTGATCGCGCTGTGGCAAATTGATCCAACCGCGCTCCACCTCACGCCAGAACATTTTGTCCCGCTGAAAGTTTTCCCGTTCTTTCCGGTGCAATTAGTGTTGATCGTACTGAATGTATTTGGCACGCTCGCTTTCGTCGGCGGCGCGCTGTGGTCCGCGTACCATTTCGCCAAAATGAAAACCGGCGGCGAGCGCGTGATCGCCACGATCTTGATCGGCGTGGGCGGCGCAATTGCGGCAAGCGCACACAGTCTTGGCGTGGTGAGCGGCATTGAACTGTTCCGTCCCAGTGAACTCGTCGCTGTCGCGTTTATCTTTGCTGGCTTTTTGATGACCAACCCACGAACGAACGTCAATCCTGCGCCAGCGTCTAACGCAAGCGAAACGTAAAATAATTTGCGTCACATAAAACAATCCGCAAAGGCTGTGAGCCCTTGCGGATTGTTTATGTTCGTTTTTCACGAACCAACCGGCAACGTAAACCAAAACAGTGCGCCTTGCCCGGCTTGACTCTCCACGCCAATCACGCCGCCATGCGCCGCGATCAACTGTTTGGCGATTGCGAGCCCCAGTCCCGCCCCGCCGCCAACCCGCGACCGTGATTTGTCACCGCGCCAGAACCGCTCAAAGACATGCGGCATTTCATCCGCCGCAATCCCCGTGCCAGTGTCGCGCACGCGCACAATCACCTGATCGGCTGACGCGCCAAACGCACAGTCAACCGTCACCGCGCCGCCATCCAGGGTATGCCGCAGAGCATTGCTGATCAAGTTCCGCAATACCTGCGCGATCCGTTGCGCATCCATCTTCACCCACGGCACATCCGCCAGCGTCGTATTCAAGGTGATATTTTTTTCGGTGGCTTGCGCCGCGAACGCGCCAACCGTTTTTTCGATCAACGCGCCTAAATCTGCCCGCGTCCGCGTTATCTGCAACTGCCCCGCATCCGCGAGCGCGAGATCGCGTAAATCATCCACCAAGCGCGTCAACAAGATCGTTTCGTCGTACATGGAGGCGATCTGTTCGCTTGACATGGGAAACACGCCGTCAATCATGCCTTCGAGCTGACCTTGCACAATGCCGAGCGGATTCCGCAGTTCGTGCGCAATATCGGCGATCATGTTGCGCCGCGCGGTTTCCGATTGCGCCAGCGAATCCGCCATCGCATTGAACGCGCGCCCCACCTGCCCAACCTCGTCATCGCGGGGCGACGCGATCCGCGCGGTTAGATCACCCGCCGCAATTTTTCGCGACGCACTCGCCAGCGCGTTGAGCGGCGCGGTGATTTGCGAAAACAAGAGCGCGCCCAACACCAACGCAATCCCGCCCGCAACCACACCCGCCAGTAACAAGGATAGGTTGACGCGCAATAAATAATCTTGCTGTTGGGCGTCAAAGCCAGATGCACCCGGCGGCTCAATCAACGTGCCAACCATTTGCCCGCCAACCTGGATCGCGACGCCGTTTGCGCTTTGCGCGGCGGTCATTTTTTTCCCGATCAACAAACTATCGCGCGCAAAGACCACCACCCCATTCGCATCCGCCAAGTCGAACGAAACGTTGAGGGGCAGTTGTCCCGCGCGCCCACGCGGATTCCCGCCCATCATCCCATCGGCGCCGAGCGCGAGATAGCGTTCGACCCCTTGCCAACTGCCGCGCGCAGAATAGTACGCCGCCAGTTGACGCGTAATTTCGTCAGTCTGCGTCATGCCGCCGCGAAACATGTACGACTGGAATTCAGTCGTCGTCGTTTGATTCACAATAACGAAAATAATCGCGACGGCAATCAGGATCACAACCGCAAACGCGGCGACCAAGCGGACGAGCAAACTTTTCACGCTGAGACGTCCTCGGCAAACTTGTAGCCAATGCCAAACACGGTGAGAATCCAACGTGGATTTTTTGGATCGCGCTCAATTTTCTGACGCAGGTTTTTGATATGCGCATCCACCGTGCGTTCATACCCTTCAAACGATTCGCCTAGCGCTTGGTCCAATAATTGCAAGCGCGTCATGGCGCGACCTGGGTTCTGCAATAGCACCGCCAACAGATCGAATTCGGTTGGCGTGAGCTCAAGCGCGCGATCATCCAAACGCACCAAATGTTTATCGAGATCGAGCGTCAACGCACCCGCCGTCAAAATCGTCGCCCGGGTTGGTTCGCCTTCGGTGCGGCGCAGGACGGCGCGCACACGCGCCACCACTTCGCGCGGGCTGAACGGCTTGCTAATGTAATCGTCCGCGCCAAGTTCCAAGCCAATCAACCGATCCGTCTCTTCGACGCGCGCGGTCACCATAATCACCGGCACATTCGATTCTGTGCGCAACGCGCGGCACACATCGAGTCCATTCAGACCCGGCAGGTTGAGATCGAGCAACACTAACGCGGGCTTGTCATGCCGAAACACCGTCAATGCCTGCTGACCATCCGACGCCGTGACTACGGCATAGCCCGCTTGTTCGAGATAACCTTTCAAGATGGCGACTAGTTTTTTCTCATCGTCTACAACCAAAATTTTTTTACCCATGACCCGTCCAGTCTAGCATCAAGTTGTGAAGAACCAATGAAGATCGCGCGTGGATTTTATTCGATTGTTTGCGCCAATGGCTCAGCGGGCTTGGTGACTCCGCCGATGCGTTCGCGCGGCGCAAACGCCGTAATGATCCACGCAATCACGGCGGCAACCAACGCGGCGATAAAAACCCATTGCACTGCCGCCGCCAACGCCGCCCGCACCGCGTTCACGATCGCCGCGTCCGTCGCGCCGGTATTGAGCAAGACATTCACCGACGTGGTATTCGGATCGAGTCCCGCCGCTTGCAAACCCAGTCCAAGCCGCGCCGCGAGTAACACGCCCATCACGCTGACGCCAAGCGTGCCGCCGATACTGCGGCTGAATTGCACGGTCGCGGTTGCCGTGCCAAGCGCCTGCCGCGCGACCGCCGTTTGCACCGCAATTAAAAATGAAGGCACGGACAAGCCCATGCCAATCCCCATCAACGTCACCGCGATCACGAGCATCCAATATGGCGTCGCTTGACTGATCTGCGCCATCATCGCCGAACCGATCACGAGAATCATCATGCCCGTCAACGCGAGCGAGCGATAATTGAAGCGTAAAAGCAAACGACTGCCGATGATGCTTGCGCCAACCCAGCCCAGCAGTTGTGGTGTGAGTGTCGCCCCAGCTTGCGTCGCACTCGTGCCCATCACGGATTCGACAAAGAGCGGAATAAACGATGTGCTACCGAACAAGGCAAACCCCGCAAAAACGCCATGTCCAATCGCGGTGACAAACAAACGTTCCCGAAACAGCGGCAGAGGTAAAATTGGATTTGAGGCGCGGCGCTCGACCCAGAGCAACGCCGCAAACATCGTCAATGCGCCGAGCAACAACGACCAAAACGAAAGTGGATCAAACGGCGCGTCACCGCTCAATTGGAATAATGCCAGCATCAAGGTGGTAATCCCGCCCGCGAGCAACGCCGCGCCCATGTAATCAACCGCGCCAGGCGCGCGCGGATTGACATCGCGCCACGCCACGATCATCATCGCCGCCGTCAGCAAACCGAATGGCACATTGATCCAAAAAACCCAGTGCCACGAGACTTGCTCAACCAGGATACCACCCACGACCGGTCCGATCACCGACGACACGCCCCACACGCTCGAAAACACGCCTTGCATTTTGGCGCGTTGCTCAAACGTAAAAATGTCGCCGATGATTGTAAACGCGAGTGGTTGCAAGCCGCCCGCGCCCAGACCTTGGATCGCGCGAAACAAGACGAGCTGTTCCATGCTGGATGCGACACCGCACAACGCCGAGCCGATCAAAAAGATCGTCATCGCCAATAGGTAAATGGGACGGCGGCCATAAATGTCCGAGAGTTTGCCAAAGATTGGTACGGCGGTTGTGGACGTGAGCATGAACGCGGAAAAGACCCACGCATAAATGCCCAGTCCGCCCAGTTGCGCCACAATCGTCGGCATCGCGGTTGACACCACGGTGGATTCAATCGAAGCGAGAAACAAACTCAACATCATCGTCGCGGTGATGACGTATAAACGGCGACCGGTCATAGAGGATCCTTTACGTTGACGGGAACAAGATAAATATCAACGATATGAATTTGGAAAGACGCGTTGGGTTCATTTTTCTTCGGCGGGCTTTTTACTGCCGATTTCGACTAACTGCACTTGGACCTGATACCGTTTGCCGTCAAGTTCGATTTTGCCTTGCCCGTGAAAACCGCGACTGCCAGTTTTGAAATCTTTGGGATTGGCGACGATTGTCGAGATCACCTTGTCGTCCATTTTCAATTCAGCAATGATTACCATCTGCGTAACCTCCAACCAAGTTGCAATGATTATACCGATGCCATCCAATTTACGCAAGACGAAAAAACCCAAGCGCTCGCACAAAGCGAACGCCTGGGTCACAGCAACCGTTGATTTGTCGCGCGCGTTAGCGCCGCACGATAGCTTGATGCGGACACGCGGGCGCGCACACTGCACATCCACGACACAACGCGCGATCAATGTACGGCATTTCGCGCGCGTCCATTTGCACGATCGCGCGCAAGCGGCACGACTGCCGCGCCACACACCGATCACACATCTGACACTTGCGCGGATCGATCACCGGCAGATCAAAACGCGCCGCCATCATCGCTTTTTCGTCTCCGGCAATTTCTCGCGCCGCCACGCCAACATGCCGCCCGCTAGACTATAGACCTCGGCAAACCCGGCGCGTTTAAGCAGACGATACGCTGGCACGCTCCGATGTCCCGATAAACAAATCGCGACGACTGGGCGCTTGGGATCGAGTTTCAAACCAGCGAGTTCGCGCGGGAGCGTTTCAATTGGCACATTGCGCGTGCGCGCGATATGACCACCCTGGTATTCGGCAACCGAGCGCACATCGAGCAGTTGCAGATTTGCGCCGCTACTTTTTATTTTCGCTTGCAAATCGCGCGATGTAATTTCTTCCACGCGCCCAAACGGAAACCACCACGGCAGATTCACCAATTTACTCTGCGATAATTTCGTAGCGATGATGGAGCGCCGCCGTCTTGCTCAACATCGCGCCTGCGCCGCAGTATTTTTCTTCGGACAGCTGGATCGCTTGCTCAACCGCGCTCGCTGGAATATCCTTGCCGCGCACGAGATACACCACGTCCAGTTGCGTATACACCATCGGATAGGTTTCGGCGCGCACACCTTCCACGCGCACTTCCAAGCCCGTGACGGCGAGCCGTTTTTTTCGTAGAATGTCGATCACGTCCATGCCGGTGCACCCGGCAAGACCGACGAGCAACAATTCCATCGGACTGGGGCCGCGATTTTTGCCTTCGCCCGCTGGCGAATCCACAATGCCGTGATGCCCCGAAGTCGTCATCGTCTCAAACGCCAAACCATCCAGCCACCGCACGGATGCGGTTTTCACTTCACCCATTATATATTCCCTTCAAATTGTTTTTCATTGCCAACGACTTGGTGATGTTCCTTTTTCATGCACACGCCCATAATCACTTCCAACCCGGCTTCCATCGCGCGCTCAGCGGCTTGGATATTTTCTGCGCCGGGCTGGAGCCAGAGCACTTTGGCTTGCTTTTTGATCGCTTGTTCCACAATCTCCGGGACTGCCTCTGGCGCGCGAAACACATCCACCACATCCACCGCCTGCGGAATCGAAAGCAGATCGGGATAACACTTTTCGCCCAACACTTCAACCAAGGTTGGATTAACCGGAATGATCTGGAAACCCTGTTCTTGCAAGTACCGCGCCACATCGTAACTGGGACGCGCGGGATTGTTCGACAAACCGACTACCGCGATCGTGCGGCTTTGCTCCAACACTTTTTGAATCGGGTCCATCATTGCCTCCTAGCCAATGCCCAAGCCGCGCAAAATTTCCGGGATGAACATTTGCTCCGGCATTCCGCCTTCGACGCGCACCGTTTCATTGGCAACCGTCAACGGCACGCCATACACCTGGTATTGATCTGAGAGTTCTGCAAATTCGGACGCTTCAACCATATCTGCCGTAATGAATTCGCTTTCCATTGCCATTTGATGGGTCAACCTGACCGACGCGGGACAATGCGGTCAGGTGGGTGTAGCAAACACTTGCAGATGCACCGGTGTTTTGATCTGCTTGAGCGCGGCTTTGCTCTGCTCGCTCAAACCCGAGTCGCCGCGCGACACATCTAGAATGTCGCCGACCAGCGAGCCAAATTCAAACCCAGCCGGGACGCCATAATACCGCATCCCATAATCGCGCTCGCGCAACGGCTCATTGCCGGTGAGTAACACCAGCGGCGGCTCGAGTCGTAGGACGGCAATCGCTGGCACGCGCACAATGCGGTACCGCGCCACCGCGTCCTTGTCTTTTTGGAAATCATACTCTTGCATTTGAATCTTGGACGACAAACCCATCAACTCTTCCAGCACTTGCTTGGTCAACGGGCAATAATCGCAATCCGATTCTTGCGTGAACACCACCAACTTGACGGGCGCGGTCAATTTTTCAAAGACCACTTTGAGTTGCGCCCGATCCGCATCTTTGAGTAAGCCCACACATTCCTCCAATTAGAGATAGCAAAAGGCAAACCCGCAAACTGCGATTTGCCTTTCATTATGCGCCCCGCCTAGCGGGGCACCCGCGACAGCACATCCATCATCGTCGCGATGGTTGCGCGCGATGTACCGCGCTTGGCTTTTGTCTGCAAACATTCCACAGCATATTGCTCCGCAATCAACAAACTGACTCGATGCACGGCTTCATTGATGGCGGTCAACTGATGCAAAATATCGGCGCAATCACGATCCGCTTCCACCATTTTTTGGACGCCGCGCGCTTGGCCTTCGATCCGTTTCAAGCGTTTGACCATGTCCGCTTTGGACGCTTGCGCCATACACATTCCTTGTCTCGCCCATTCGACTGGGCTATTTACAATCTTGGGTAACCAACGGTTACCGCCGCGGCAACCCTCAGCCGCTCGGCGCGCACGCCGCCGATGCGGCGGCGGACGCATACCCACTCGCGCCGCTCATGCCCAACGCACTCACAGTGGTTACGGCTTTGGCAACATGCTCACTGCCGCACTGGGGACACACCGCGTCAATCTTGGCGGTCAGCGAACGCACAAACAATTCAAAATTCTCGTTACAATCCGCGCACTGATATGCATAAATTGGCATTCCACATCATCCTAAAATTATTGCGCGCCATCCACAACCGCGCGCAGACTAGTTTCCATTTCGGTTGCCATTGCGCCAAGGTTGGCATGCGGAAAAAATTCCGCCAATAACGACGGCAACAACAAGCTGATTTTCGTTACTCCGTTTTCGACGAACACGTTGATCTTGCACGGCATCATCAAACCGACGCGCACATCCGCCGTCAACGCCTGATTCGCGTATTTGACATTGCAGACTTCGATGATTTGATATGGCGCGCGGGTAATCCCTTTTTCGGCAAACGTCGCTTGAACGTCATGCACATACAGGACACGGAAGCCTTTTGCGGCAACCGCGTCGCGCACCCTTTGCACAACCACGTCAAACGATTTTGGGCTGGTGACAGTATAAGCAAATTCCACAACGCGCCTTCCTATTTCTTTAGCACCGATTCTAATTTTTTGGCGATCATCGCTTTGGGCGCGGCACCCACCAAACGATCGACTTCTTTGCCATTCTTGAAAAAGATAATCGTCGGGATGCCCATAATGCCAAATTGCATTGGCGTCTGCGGATTCGCATCCGTGTCCATCTTGGCAACCACTGCTTTACCTGCGTATTCGCCCGCCAGTTCCTCAACGGACGGTGCGATCATCCGACAGGGCCCGCACCAAGCCGCCCAAAAATCCACCATCACGGGTGTGGCTGAACCTAAAACCTTTGTCGAAAATTCGGCATCGGTCACATACATTAAATTGTTTCCGCTCATTTGGATCCTCCTGGATTTCCATACCCTAGGGGGGTATGGCATAGACAGATTATAATCACGCGCCGTGTGCTTGTCAAAACCCACATACCACAAAGATTAGATGCAAAACTGGACAAATGGTTACAAAAAAAAGACGGGCAAGGCGCCCGCGCGAGCGTCTTGCCCGTCTGCTTTATTCATTCAACAACGGGTCAATCAAAATGTCAGTGAAATCGCCCGTATAGGCATGCATAAATTCATAGAATTCGATCACATCGTCCTCGGAAATTGGCGGGCGTTGGTTCAAGCGCGTCCATTCATCCGGGTCCAAATCAGTATAGAGCGAACGTGCCGCATCCGCAATGACCGCCAGCACGAGCGCGTGCGTGTCACATTCCCGGCAATGCACGCGCATCGCCCATACATTCTCGCGGCGTCCGATCACTTGCACATTGCTCGCGCCGAAACGCCGCTGGCAAGTTGCGCATTTGGCGCGCGCCACTACTTGGATCAACGCTTGGGTCATTGCGTTTTGATTCATCCTTGCCCGTGCTACGCGGGCTCGCGCTCCACCATCACCGTGACATGCGCGATGACTTCAGTATGGACTTTGATCGCGATTTGGCGCGCACCCAATTCTTTCACGGGACTATCCAGCTCGATTTTGCGTTTGTCTATCGCAATCCCTTTTTCACGGACGAGCGCATCCGCAATATCGGCGGACGTGATCGAACCGAACAAGCGATCGCCTTCACCGGCTTTGGCGCGAAACGTGAGCGTCACCAAACCGAGTTGGCGCGCGAGTTCCTGCGCTTCGGCGAGCGTTTTGGCATCGCGGCGGGCGGCGGCTTGCTTGATCGCTTCCGCTTGCTTGACTGCACCAGCGCTCGCCACGACGGCGAGTTTTCGCGTCAGCAAGAAATTGCGCGCATAGCCATCGTTCACCTTTTTTACTTGTCCGGCAGTACCAATGCCGTCAACATCTTTGAGCAATAATACATCCATCGTTGCCTCTTCTCCGTTTGGGATTCAATCTGCGTGAATTTATTCTAGCACAAGTCAGCGAAAAAAGAAAACCTTGCCAATTCAATCAATGTCGGGTAAAATAGCGCGGCGAGAAAAGACAATGAATTGGCAGAAACAGATTTTATTTTTCGCGATTGGATCAGCGCTGGCAATCCTTTTAACCGCGTGCGCCACGCCATCGCCAACGAGCGCGCCAACCATTGCGCCAGTTGGTGCAATGACCGCGCCGCCGCCTTTTAACTTGACCAGTCCGGCGTTTGCCGACGGCGAGTTAATTCCGAAAAAATTTTCCTGCGATGGCGAAGGTATTTCGCCCACGCTCAAATGGAATAGCTGGAACAGCGCCGCAAAAAGTTTTGCGCTCATCGTGGATGATCCCGACGCGCCGAACGGCACCTTCACACATTGGGTCGCGTTTGACATTGCCACAACGCCGAACGAAATTGCAGAGGGCGCGAAAGTGGTTGGCAAAAGCGGCTTGAACGGACGCCGTCAAACTGGCTATACCGGACCGTGCCCGCCATCCGGCACGCACCGATATTTCTTTACGCTCTACGCGCTCGACATTGAATCACTCGGCTTGAGCGAAGGCGCGGCTCGCACCGATGTTGAAAAGGCAATGACCGGGCATCTCTTGGGCAAAGCGCAGTTGATGGGCAAGTATTCGCGGTAATTTTTTTGTTTCAGGAGTCGTCAATGAAAATCGTTCTGGATGCGATGGGCAGTGATGAGCGTCCGGTGCCGGATGTGGAAGGTGCCGTAATGGCGGCGCGCGAGTACGGCATTACCGTCATCCTGGTCGGCGATGAAACAAAAATCAAAACCGAGTTGGCGAAATATAATACGAGCGGTCTCGATCTGCCGATTGTTCACGCGGCAACCGATATCGGCATGACCGAACATGTCGAAGCGATCAAAACCAAAAAAGATTCTTCGATCAATATCGGAATGCGCCTCGTCAAAGAAAAACAAGCCGACGCATTTGTCACGGCGGGCAACACCGGCGCGGCGATGGCGGCGGCAATTGCCGGACCATTTTTGCTCGGGCGGATCAAGGGCATCAAACGACCCGCGCTCACCGCCACACTGCCAACCGGGCTGGGCCACACGCTCTTGCTCGACATTGGCGCGAATGCCGAAGTCAAACCGGAATTTCTCTATCAATTTGCATTGATGGGTTCAGCGTACGCGCAAAAAGTGATGGGCATTGCCAATCCTAGCGTTGCGTTACTCTCGAATGGCGAAGAAGAAGGTAAGGGTCCAACCGTCGTGCGCGAAGCCTACGCCCTGCTCAAAACCAGCAAAATTAATTTCGCGGGCAACGCCGAAGGGCGCGACATTGCCAAAGGCACGTTCGACGTGATCGTCACCGATGGCTTTACCGGCAACGTCGCCGTGAAATTGAGCGAAGCCCTGGCAAAAACCATGGTCAGCTTTATCAAAGACGAAATCAAGAAACGCCCCGTCGCCATAGTCGGTGCCGCGCTTGCCAAGCCCGCGTTTGATGCGTTAAAGAAACGCCTCGACCCAGCCGAAATTGGCGGCGGCATTTTGCTCGGCGTGGATGGCGTTGTCATCATCGGCCACGGGAGTTCAAACGCGCTCGCGATCAAGAACGCAATCCGCGTGGCAAAAGAAACCGTCGCCGGCAACGTCGTCGAATTGATTCGCACCGGAGTACAGGAAGAACAGACCGGCGCATGATCGAACCATCCCCTTCCCGCACGCGCGTCGTCATGACCGGCATGGGCGCGATCACGCCGCTCGGTTTGACGCCAGAAGATTTTTGGCAAGGATTGCTCAACAGCAAATCCGGTGTGGGCCCAGTCACATTATTCGATGCAAGCGATTTTCGCACGCGCATCGCGGCAGAGGTCAAGGGGTTTAATCCGCTAGACTATGTGGATGCCAAAGATGCGCGGCGCATGAGCCGCGCCACCTTGTTTGTGCTTGGCGCGGCGCGCGAGGCCTTGCGCGATGCGGGCTTGGGCAACGATCTCGGCGACAATGATCGCGCGGGCGTTGTCCTGGGTACGGGCTTGGGCGGTTTCGTCGAAGCGATCAAGGAACATGATGCGTATACGCGCCAGGGTAGCGGGCGCGTTAGTCCATTTCTCGCGGCAGTGATCTTGCCCAATATGTCAGCGTTCTACGTCGCGCAACATTATCGCGCGCGCGGGTACAACTCAACGGTCGTCACGACCTGCGCCGCCGGGACCGACGCCATTGGCTTGGCAACCGCGGCGATCCAACGCGGCGACGCCGACCTGATGCTCGCGGGCGGCACCGATGCAATCATCTCGGACATTATCTTTACCGCGTTCGGCGCAATGCGCGCGCTCTCGACGCGCAATGACGATCCGATGCACGCCTGCCGTCCATTTGACAAGGACCGCGATGGCTTGGTGATCGGCGAAGGTGCCGCGATCATCGTGCTGGAAGAATTGGAACACGCGCGCGCGCGCGGCGCAACGCTCTACGCCGAAATCCTAGGTTATGCCGCAAACTCGGATGGCTATCACTTTGTGGCATCCGATCCGCAAGCCGTGGGTCCCGCCAAAGCGATGCGCGCCGCGCTCCAACATGCTGGGATCGGACTGGCACAGGTTGATTACATTAACGCGCACGCCACCGCCACCGCGCTCAACGACCCAAGCGAAACATACGCGATCAAAGCCGTGTTCGGCGAACGCGCCTATCACATTCCGATCAGCGCGACAAAATCCATGACCGGGCATGCTATGGGCGCGGCTGGCGCATTTGAAGCGATTGCATGCGCGCTGACCATCCGCGATCAAAAAATTCATCCGACCGCCAATTACACCACGCCCGATCCGGCATGCGATCTCGATTACGTGCCGCACACACCGCGCGCCGCAAACATAAATATCGTCATGTCCAACTCGTTTGGCTTTGGCGGACAGAATGCATGTCTCGTGCTCGGCAAAATCGCTTAACTGCAAGATCATTTTTGGAGCAAGCCATGATTTCCAACCCGCTCGAAATAGTGACAGAGCACCGACTATCACTAACAGAACTCGCGCAGTTGCAGACGCAGGCACGCGCCAAACGCACGCGCGTCGTCATCACCGGCCTCGGCGCAATCACACCGCTCGGTTTGACGCCCGAAGATTTTTGGCAAGGATTGCTCAACGGCAAATCCGGCATTGATCGCGTCACGCGCTTTGACACGACCACCTACAAAACAAAAATTGCGGGCGAGACCAAGGGTTTTGAACCAACCCAGTATGTGGACGCCAAAGACGCGCGCCGCATGGGCCGCGCGACCTTGTTTGCGCTCGGCGCGGCGCGGCAAGCGTTGAACGACGCCGGAATTTCCGGTGACTTGAACGACGATTGGCGCGCGGGTGTTTTACTCGGCACCGCACTTGGCGGGTTTGTCGAAGGCATCGAAGCGCACAATGGCTTTTTGCAAAAGGGACCGGATCGCGTCAGTCCATTTTTGCCCGCTGTCATTTTACCAAATATGCCCTCGTTTTACGTTGCCAATTATTATCGCGCGCACGGCTATAACTCGACCGTCGTGACGGCATGCGCCGCGGGCACCCACGCCGTCGGCGCGGCGGCTGAAGTGATTCGGCGCGGCGATGCGGATGTAATGTTGGCGGGCGGCGCGGACGCGATCATCTCTGACATTGTATTCGCCGCATTCGGCGCAATGAAAGCCATGTCCACGCGCAACGACGATCCCACCCACGCCAGCCGTCCGTTCGACAAAAACCGCGATGGCTTTGTCGTCGGCGAAGGTTCGGCGGTGCTGGTGCTGGAAAAATTGGAACACGCCCGCGCGCGCGGCGCGCGGATTTACGCCGAAGTCCTGGGGTACGCTACCAACTCGGATGCCTACCACTTTGCCGCGCCCGACCCGCAAGCATTGGGCGCAACACGTGTCATGCGCGACGCGATGCAACGCTCCGGGGTCACACCAGAGCAAATTGATTACATCAACGCGCACGGCACATCAACGCCACTCAACGATGCAGGCGAAACGCTCGCGGTCAAAACCGTGTTTGGCGAACGCGCCTACCAAATTCCAATTAGCTCAACCAAGTCCATGACCGGACATTCGATGGGTGCGGCAGGCGCGTTCGAAGCGGTTGCCTGCGTGATGACCCTCCGCGATCAAAAGATTCACCCGACTGTCAATTATGAAACGCCCGACCCGGTGTGCGATCTCGATTATGTGCCCAACACGCCGCGCGCCGCAAAAGTGGACGTAACCATGTCCAACTCGTTCGGGCTCGGCGGTCAAAATGCTTGTTTGATTCTAGGTAGATACAAAGATAATCTCAAATGACCTTGTAAAGATGGCAGATGAACCGCCCCACTGCATTTGCCATGCGTCATGCAAAGGAAACCATGCAACTCACCACAAACGACAAATTGATCGCCCAACGCTCTAAATTCGGCCGCTATGCCACGTTTGCGGGCTTGGCAATTTTGCTCGGCTCGCTCGCCGTTTCCTGGCTGGACCAAAACAACATTGCGCTCGCGTATGTTTTGCTGTTCGCCGGGTTTATCCTCTCCTACGTCGGCGCGGTGCTAGCCAACAAATGGGTCAAGGAACCACGCGCCGATCAGGCGCTCGCCAAAGCGCTCAAGGGCCTCGACAGCAAAAACCATCTGTATAATTATTTACTGCCGGTCGCGCACGTTCTGCTCAACCCCAGCGGCATACTCGTCTTCAAAACCAAACCCCACGACGGCAAAGTGTTTTGCAAAAACGGCAAATGGAGCCGCGCGGGCGGATTCTTGCGTTTGTTCAGCGGCATGGGTCAAGAAGCGCTCGGCGATCCGATGGCTGAGTTGAATAACGAAATCGCGCTCGTCAAAAAATTGCTGACCGACAAAATGGAAAACGCCGCGCTCGTGCCAGTGGATGGCTATGTCGTCTTTATCGATCCGCGCGCCGAACTCAATCTCGACAATACAGAATTACCCGTGGTCAAAGCCGACGATTTGAAAGATGTGCTCCGCAAAAGCAAACGCGCCGCGCCCTTGGCGCAACCCGTGTTCGATCAACTGGCGCGCGTATTGGATCAAACCGCGAATGCAAAAACAACCAAGTAGCGATCACTGTTTCGTCTGCGGGCGCGACAACCCCATCGGCTTACACATGCACTTTTTCACGGACGCCGATGCTTGCGTGTATGCCGATTATGTGCCGCTTGCAGAACACCAAAGTTATCCCGGCGTGATGCACGGCGGCTTGATTACCGCGATGCTCGACGAATTGATCGGACGCACGGCAATTGCAAGCGATCTGTGGTGCATGACCGCCAAGTTAGAAGTACGCTTTCGCAAATCCGTGCCGATTGGCGTGCCGCTCAAACTGAAAGGTGAAATTACGAAAAAAACCGGGCGCGTGCTAGAAGGACGCGGCGAAATTCGTTTGATAGATGGCACGCTCCTCGCCGAAGCCATTGGCACGTACATCAAAATTCCTGACGACAAGATCGCCGAATATAAAAACGCACTCGGCGGTTGGCGCGTGGACGAGTAAGAGGCGCGTACGTTCAAGTCGCACGTGGCGCTGGCGGCGATCCTGATCGCGTTTCTGGCCCTGGGTTTTTATACCAGCGTGATCAATCCGCTCTTTGAAGCGCCGGATGAAAACTGGCATTACGAGTTTATCCGCGAAATCGTCACGCAACACGGCCTCCCCGTTGTGGATGTCGCCGCGCATCAACCGTGGGCGCACGAAGGCTTGCAAGCGCCGCTCTATTACGTTATCGGCGCGCTCACGGTAGCGTGGGCAAATCCAGCCGAACTCGCGCAAACGCCCGCGCTGAATCCCTTTGTGCGCCTGGGCGAACCAGAGCCAACCAACAACGATAATCGCAACAAGTACCTTCATACCACTGCGGAAGATTTTCCGTATCACGGTTTCGCCTTGCTCGCGCATTGGCTACGCGTCTATTCGCTCTTGCTCGGTGCGTTGACGGTTTTATTTACCTACACTCTTGCGCGCGAAATTTTTCCGACGCGCGTAGATATTCCACTGACGGCAACCGCGTTCGTAGCGTTTCTACCGCAGTTTATTTTTATCAGCGGCGTGATCAGCAACGACAATTTGACCGTCACGCTGTCAACGGCGGCACTCTGGTTGAGCGCGCGCACCCTGCGACTGGGTGTCACACCGCCACGCACAACCGCGCTGGCGATTATCACCGGCGCGGCAATGCTCACCAAGTTGAGCGGACTCGCGCTGTTGCCGCTGGCTGGCTTGGCGGTAGTCGCCGTGCCTGCACTCAAACGCGATTGGCGCGCGGCGTTCGCGCACGGCGCATCGTTGACGCTGATCGTCGCGTTAATTTCTGGCTGGTGGTACGCGCGCAATTTTGTTTTATACGGCGAACCCTTTCCCGTGTCGCAGATCGCGCTGATGGTGGGCGCGCGTTCCGCGCCGCTCAATTTCTGGCAATGGCTCACCACAGAAGGCACCGGTCTCCGGCTTTCAACCTGGGGCGTGTTTGGCTGGTTTAACATTCTCGCTTCACCAGAATTTTATTTTTTCTACGATGCCATCGCCGCGCTGGGGCTAGGCGGTATCCTGATTGCGCTCATTCGCCGCCGCGATCTCAAAATCGAACTGGCATGGCTCGCGTTATGGATCGGCTTGTGCGTGATCGCGTTTTGGCGTTATGCGTCTGAAATTATCACGACGCAAGGACGCTTGTTGTTTCCCGCGCTCGCGGCATGGGCAATTTTGTGGGCATGGGGCATCGCCGCGTTGATCCCAGGACGCGCGCGCGCGTGGTCCCTCGGCGCGCTTGCCGGATCGCAACTGCTCATCGCCGCGCTCACACCCAGCCTGTTCATCGCCCCCGCTTATCGTGCAACCATCGTCGCCGAAAATAGTTTACCCGCGACGATAACGCGGCTCGACGAGCAATATGAAAATGGCGTGACCTTACTCGGCGCGCGCATCGAGCAACCACCTTTGCTTGCGCCAGGCACAACGCTCACCATCACACTCTATCAGCGGCTAGGCGCAACGCCGCCCGACACCAACCTGGCAAATTTTATCCACGTCGTCAATTCGGCGGATGTGATTATCGCACAGCGCGACAGCCTCATCGGCGCGGGCAATCCAATTCCGGCGGCACCCCCCGGCATTATCGCCGACACGTATCGCGTGCCGCTGGGGTTGACGGTGCCAGCGCCGGATACGTGGCGCGTCCAAGTGGGCTTGTATGATCGAACGAGCCAGGCGCGCATCGCGATCGATCAGCACGGCGATTCGTCCACCATCGCCACCTTATCCGCGTTGCCTAAACCCGATTCATGGAATTCAAGTTTCGCCGGCAAGGTGACTCTCGCCCAGGTTCAACTGGCGCAAAACCAGGTTGCGCGCGGCAACACCCTGCGCCTGACTCTGGAATGGCGCGCCGTAACACAACCCTTGATCGTTTTTGTTCATGCCATCGGCAGTCAAGATCGCATTTGGGCATCCGCCACCGCGCCGCTTACCGCGCACATGATCCTGGAGGTGCCGTTCGATCCGACAACGCCACCCGGCATCTACCCGCTTGAACTGGGCGTGTATCCGCCGAACGGCGACCGCCTTGCCATCTTTGATGCGAACGGACAACTGGGCGATGATCGTTTGTGGCTCGGTCCGGTCCGCGTGACGCAACCGTAATTCATTGGAGCGACAATCTTATGCCAAAAGCACTGTCCGATTTTCCGCGGCCCGCACAAGACAACGGGCGCGGTCTGCACACCAGCTTCGATCCACAATGGAAAGGCGGTACCCAGGGATACGATTATTGGATTGACGCATTGCGCGCCCTGGGCATTACGTGGTGCAAGGTCGTTGACGACAAGGGTTCCAGTCTGGCGTTCTGCGAAAAATTACTTGCCGCCGACATCTTTCCGATTGTGCGAATCTTGCGCCGCGATCCGCCGCCGAACGACACTCCGGAACCCAACCCAGGTCACCTCGGCGCGCCAGAAGAAGCGACGCTCCGCAAGCTGGTTGCGGCAGGAGTCCGCTATTTCGAAACCAACAACGAGCCGGACACCGCGCTGGCGTGGAAACACAAGGCGATCCCCGGTAACCCCATCGAAACGGCAAAACTGGTTGCGCTCAACTGGCTCTTTGACGCACGCCTGATTTTATCGGCGGGCGGTTTGCCTGGCTTGCCCGCGATGAGTTCGGGAAGCGCCATGGATTTGATGGGCGCGCTCGTATCGCTAGGGCGACAGGATATTTTGCTCGAAGGGTGCTGGATCGCCATCCATAACGATTGCCGCAATCGCCCGCTCAATTATCCGGACGATGCCGTCAATCGCGCGGGCGAGCGGCTGACACCGGAGCAATATGAGCGCGGCATGTATACAACGTGGGCGTGGTGGAACTCGGCGCGCGAACGCGCGGATACACTCGACGAAATTAATTCATTGCGCTTTAATGGACGCAATCCAACGCAAACCATACAGCAAGACCATGCCTGCTTTCGCGAGTTTGAATATTACAACGCCTTGGCGATGAAATACCTGGGACGTTCGATTCCGATTATCGGTACGCAAGGCGGCTATGTTGTCGGACGCCGTGAAGACACGCGTTATCCGCGTCTCACGCCGGACGCGCACCGCGATCAAACCATCGCACTGTTTGATTTCATGCAACACCAAGCGCCCGATTATTTTTTTGCCGCAACACTAGGACTCGCCATTGAATCAACGGGAACCGAAGTGGATGCCTGGTATAGCGCGTACTGGCAACACGCACTGACAAACGGATCGGATGGACGCAGTGGCATTCCCGAAATGGCTGTGCCGGGCAACCGCCTGGGCAATCGCTTGCCCGTGGTGGACGCCGTCCAAGCCATGCCGAATTTGCCGCGCCGCTTGCCGGGCGCGCAACCCGCGCCGCCCGTTGCGCCACAACCCGTCAGCGTCTCCGCGTCAGCCACACGCCCGGCCGCGTCCAGCGCTGGCGCATCCTGGTTACGCGACTTGCCAACGCCAATTGCGCCCAGCGAAAAACCAATTACACCTGCGCCACAACCCGTTGCGCCGGAAAAAATTATACCGCCGCCTGCGCCGGAATTCGTCGAGCCAGCCCCCGCCACACCACCGGTTGTTGTCGCGCCATCCGTTAACGCGCCGCCGCCAATCTTTGACGCGCCCGAAGCATTAGCCCCAACATCGCCGCCTGCGATCACGACACCGCCGCCGCCCATCGAAATGCCAGATGCCATGCCGGTCAGCGCAGAACTGGAATGGGATTGGCGACTCGATGCGCTCCAAGTTTTACTCGAGCCAGCCCAGGTCGCTTCAGGACAAGCATACTGGAAATTGATCGGCGCAGAATATCAGTCGCCAGACGAAGCGAATGACGCGCATCAAATTTTCTATACCGTCGTAGATGAACGAAACCGCTCCGTGCCGTATCATAAAGTAATCCAAAGTTGGGCGGATGAACAAACCGATGCAATCACGAACGAACACGGCGAAACAAACATTCCGCTGTGGCTGGGCTATGCGCCAGAGCGCGGCGAGCGCGGCGCGTATACCGCCTGGGTTGACAGCTTGCCGAGTGATCGGGTTTCCGGTTTGGGCTTGCCTGCCAAGCGACACGTGAGTTTTCGACTGACTTGGCGGCGCGCGCGCGCATAAAATTCAATTTTTTAACGACATTCTCGATTAGGAGTATGCATGACAGAATTGCGAGTCGGCTCGCGCGTCGTGATCGTCGCCATCGCGCTGGCGTTACTCGGTGGCGTGGCGATCGGTTTTTGGCTGGGCTGGATCGCATTCCCGGTCCAAGTCGCCAACGTAGACGCGAGTGATCTCAAGCCATCGGCGCAAGATGATTTCATCGCGCTCGTTGCCAGCGCATACGCCTCCGATCAAGATTTAGCGCGCGCGAAAGATCGCCTGGCGCAAATCAAAGATTCTAAAATCAATGACCGCGTTGCCGCCCTGTCGAAAAAATTTGCCGCGCAAAATAATCCCGAAGCCGGATCAATTGCCGCACTTGCCGTTGCATTGGGTAACCGTGATCAAACGATTGCGCTGATCGCCAAGACCGCCACGCCGACGCCCACTGAAACGCAGACGCCGACGCTCACGCTCACACCCACACAAACGCCAACCGCCACACCATCGCTGACGCCGACGATGACGATCACGCCCGCGCGCCGCCCCACCGCGCGCCCCGCCTACACACCCACCGCCAAGCCCGCGCCGATTGCGCCAACAACCTGGGTTCCCGGTTTTCCAGATGGCTGGCCCTCCTTTGCAAAATTCGAATCCGCCAGTGTCGCGCCCGGACAAAAATACTGGCATCTTGCCAAAGCGACCTATTGCGACACAAACGACGAGCATGATTATTGTCAAAATTTGCCCGGCGGCGGCATCGGCACCGACACCTACGTGATGCTTATTGGCGCGGGCGGTGAACGCGCCAGCGCACCGATCAGCGTCATCGGTCTCGATAACAAAGTTGTTGATATGCAAGAAAAATCCGCCAGTGATATGTGCAACTGTAATTACAGTTGGCAATCCAACGCCGCAACGGTTCAAATCCTCGGCGCCCCAAGCGACAAGATCAGCGGACTCGGATTGTTCAGCGTCAAAGCGAACTTGCGGAATTTTCACGTCCGCTATTTTTTGACGTTCCAGTTGGTCACCAGGTAAAAAACCATGGATGCTTTTATCGCGCCGCCACAAAAAATTCCATTTTACATTCGCATTGGTATTTGGATCACTAGACGTATCACCGGCATGGACCTGTTGCCTGCCAAATTACTCGCGTGGTATCCGCGCGCGGCAATCGGCTCCGGCGTCCTGGAAGCACTGATCGCGCACAATGAACCTGGTGTTGACGAACGCCTGTTAAAGCTGGTGCGAATGCAAGCCTCGTTTGCCGTGGCGTGTTCCTTTTGCATTGACATGAACTCGTATGAATCCGCCGCACATCAGATTACCGCGGACCACGTTGCGGTGATGCAAGGCCGCGCACCAATCGAATCGGTCAGCCTATTTTCGCCACGCGAAAAACTTGCGCTCGAATATACGAAACGCATTTCGCAAACCCCGCTCAAATTTCCACCCGAGTTGATCGCCCAACTCACCACCAACTTTAGCGAGCGCGAACTCGTGATCCTTGCCACGACCGCCGCGCAGGTCAATTACTGGGCGCGCGTGATCCAGGCGCTGGGCGTGCCGCCCGCCGGATTCAGCACGCGATGAATTATTTTTTCGCCGCGCTCCCCATTCTGGTTGTCCTGGTTTTGATGTTGGGCTTGCGCTGGGGCGGTCAGCGCGCTGGTCCAGTCGGCTGGCTCGCCGGGTTGATCGTCGCGGCGTTTGCATTTGGTCTGACCTTCGATGTGTTCTGGGTCTCGCAAGTAAAAGGCGTGTTGCTTTCGCTCTACGTCCTCGCCGTCATGTGGGCGGCATTATTTTTGTACAACGTCGTCGATCAAATCGGCGGCATTCGCGCGCTGGCGTTGGCACTGGAACAAACCATTGCCGAACGCGGCGCATTGTGGATCATTCTGGCGTGGACGTTCAGCGGCATGTTGGAAGGACTCGCGGGATTCGGCTTGCCCATCGCCATTGTCGCACCGATGTTGGTCGGCGTGGGCGTTGCGCCAATCACCGCCGTCGCCGCGGTGGCGGTGGGGCATGTGTGGTCGGTGACCTTTGGCGATATGGGCATCATTTGGCAAACGCTGATCGCCGTCGTCAAAATTGACGGCGCGCTTCTTGCCCCGCCCACCGCAATTCTGCTTGGCATTGCATGTTTGGTCTGCGGACTCGCCGCCGCCAAAATTCTCGGCGAGTTGAAACGCGCGCCATTCGTGATCGCGCTCGCGGGCGTGATCGGCGTGACGCAATACGCACTCGCCGTCGCAGGGATTCCCTCGCTGGCGGCGTTGGGTGCAGGCGCGGCAGGGGTTATCGGGGGAATTATTTTATCCAAGAGACCCGAAAAATTTGCGCAACCCTTTGGGTCTAAAGCACTCATCGCCACGCTTGCCGCGTATGGTGCATTGACCGTCAGCATGACGACCATCGCGCTCGTCGAACCGTTACGCCTTGCGCTCAATCAATTCGTTTGGCAAATGTCCTTCCCCGAAGTCAAAACCACGTTGGGCTTTGTAACCCCGACTGGCACAGGTCAAGCATTTCGATTTTTCACGCATCCTGCCACGGCGATTTTTTTGATCGCGTGCGCGAGCGCGTTCAGCTTTGCACGATTCAAATTATCTGCGCCGGAGAGTTGGCGCAACGCGGCGCGTGCAACCTGGCGCTCCGCCGCGCCATCGAGCGTGGGCATTCTTGCGATGGTTGGCTTGGCGACGCTGATGGATCACAGTGGCATGACGATGCTTCTCGCGCAAGCCGCGAGCGCAACGCTCGGCGCAACCTTTCCGCTAGTGTCACCGCTCGTGGGCATCTTGGGCGCGTTTGCGACCGGGAGCAACACCAACTCGAATGTCTTGTTCGGCACACTGCAACGCGACGCGGCACTTTTGCTTGGCATCGCACCCGCCATATTGATCGCCGCGCAAACGACCGGCGGCTCACTCGGCGGCATGATCGCGCCAGCCAAATTGATCGTCGGATGCAGTACCGTGAATTTGAAGGGGCGCGACGGCGAGGTATTGCGTGTGACACTACCTTATGGCTTGGCGATTGGTTTGATTATTGGGATCGTTGCGTTGATCATGGCGCGCATGTAAAAAAGGAGAAACAAAAAAATGTCTTTCTATCTTTGGAATGATCTCACCGAAACCGAAATCATTCCTGGTTTTCACGGACGCTTTGTCCATTCGGAACATGTGACGCTGGCAAGCTGGCAGATTGACGCAGGCGCGGTGTTGCCCGAGCACGCCCACCGTCACGAACAAATCACAACGGTGCTGGAAGGCGCGTTTGCGTTCACGCTGGATGGCGAAACGCGCGCCCTGAACGCTGGCGCGGTCGTTGTGATTCCCGCCAACGTCAAACACGCGGCACGCGCGCTCACTGCGTGCCGCGTGATGGATGCGTTCTACCCCGTGCGCGAAGATTACCGCAAATAAAATGCGCCTGGATCGCGACCGAGTGTTTAATCTCCTCGCTCGACTTTTTTTCCTCTGGGTGATTTACCAGTTTGCACTCGGCGGCTGGGACACGGGCTGGCGCATCCTCACCCAGGTCGGTTTGCCTGCCTGGGTTGCACTTATGCTTGTCTGCGCGCTCACGGTGTACAAGAGTGATTGGCACGTGGATGTGCCATTGTTCATCGCGGCATACGCACTCGGCTACTGGGGCGAATGGTGGGGCACGACGCGCGGCGTGTGGACATACTCGAATGGGCAAATGCCGCCGGATTATTTGCCGCCGTTGTGGGCCATTGGGTTGCTGACCGTCACGCATTGGCGCGCGCTGGTTTTTGGACGCAGACAAACGCCAATGCACGCCGAACGTTTATTTTCATCTGCTTCTGTGCGCGCGCATCCGCGTTCAATATTTCAATGGTTAAAGATCGGACTGCTCGTCGCCTTGCCTGTGCTGACATTCATCATCAGCGCACCGCGTCTGCTCGCCGTGGATTGGACCGGGCGGCTTGACGCGCATTTCAGCGCGGGCATCCTCATTGGCATTCTGCTGATCGCCTACCGTTTTGATCTCGATGAAACATTTACGTTATACGTTAGCGGAATGTTGTTGGGCGGAACGTACGAATGGCTTGGCACAACCATTGGCGAGTGGACGTACATCACCGGTGAGGTCCCGCCGCTCTGGATCATGCCATTGTGGGGTTTCGCGTGCGTGGCAATGGTCAAATTGGCGCGCATTGTATCCAGACCTTTTTTCGCTCGCTCGACAAAATAAAAATGTGCCCAGCTTGCCCCAAGGGCATCAACGTATAACGTGATAACACGCCCCCATTGCCAACCCTATTTCTCTGTGATACAATCCCGCCGCATTCAAAAGCAAGCACAAAGCCTGCTAACGGTGGCGGGTTTTTTCTTCCGCTGATTATTCAGCGTTTGTGATGATGCAAACCAGGAGGAAACATGAATCCACGCTCCAAGCTCTTCATAGGGTTCGCCATTCTATTTGTATTTGTGGGATTGGCTTGCAACCCGATCAGTTCGTTCACTGCGCTGACGACGAATCCAACCGCTACGTTGGCGCCAACACAAACTCCCCTGAGCGCACGTCTCCCGACTCTCGCGCCCACAGCCCCCGCGCCCACATCGGCGGCGCTCACCGTGGAACGCACGGTGCATGTGGACGCGCTCAACGTCCAATCCGGTCCACCCGCCGGCGGCGGAACCAATGCCGTAGATGTACGAATTCGCCCGGTAGCAAAACCAGGTGACTTGCACGTGGGCTTTGTCGAAACGGGCGTGGGCGCCATTGGTGCGCAATGGCATGCGTCGGGCTGGGAAGCAGTCCTCATCGCCTCAATGCTAACCGGCACCGATCCAACGGCGTACGAATTCGATTTCACCAACCAAGGGTATATTGATGGACCCAGCGCGGGCGGCTTGATGACGGTCGCGGTTCTCGCGGCACTGCGCGGCGACACGCCGCGACCGGACGCGACAATGACCGGCACAATCAATCCCGATGGAACGATCGGTCCCGTCGGCGGCATTCCGCACAAGATGCAAGGCGCGGCGCGTCTCGGCAAAAAACTTGTGCTGGTCCCGCTCGGTCAGCATTTCGATCAGGATTTGAACACAAAACAAATGGTGGATGTCGTCGCCGAAGGCAAATCGCTTGGCATGGATGTGCGCGAAGTCGGCAATGTGTATGACGCCTACGAGTTAATCGTCGGCAAACCCTTGCCGCGCCCGGTTGTAACTGCGCGCGCGATCCAGTTTCCAACGCGCGCGTTTGATCGGATGAAGGTGACGGTGGGCGCTTGGATTACGCGCTATAACAAGGAACGCGCCCAGTTCAATAGTTTCACTAAACCAACCCGGGACTATTTAGCGAATAATGCGCAGAGCGCCGATCAGGTTGCCGCGCAAGCCGTCCGCGATTTGAATCAGGGCTTGATCGGACTAGCGTACTTTGAGATCACCGATGCGGTATCGCGCATGCGGGAAGCGAATGGCGACGGGACTCTTTTGGAACGCTACAACAGCGGCGGCTTTAATGCGGCGCTGGAATACTTGAAATCCGTGGTCACCGTCGAATCCGAATTGCAAGCCGCCGCAAACCAGATCCAATTACAGCAACCGAAAACCGTGAGCGATCTGATCGCGCTCTTCGATGCCTATAGCGCGTTGGGCGCCGCCGAAGGACAGATCATCCGCGCGCAAAACCAGATCGACGCGTTGAGCGCGAACCTGGCTCAGTACACCAAAGATCAAATCCTGGTGGAACTGATGAATATCGGGGATAACCTGACGAGCGCGAGCAACTATGTCCAAATCGCGCTGGATTCCGTTGATTTTGAATCGGGGTATGGCGCGGCGGCAGTCCCCTCCGTCGCGCGCATCAAAGCGATCGCGGATACATTGAGCCAGGCGGGTGAAGCCAACCTTGCGCTATTTGAATCAACCATCATCGGTCCCATCGCGCAACAAACGAATACGTCCACCGCGCAGATCAAGAACAACCTGATCGGGAACGATGACGACTATCGCGTTGCGGTCTTTTCCGGCATCGGCGAGCAACGTCTGGTATCCAACATGCAATCACCCTTGCACGCCCAGGCAATGGTGTTTGGCAACGCCCAGAACATCTACGCCTTTTCCTCGGTGCTGATAGCCAAGTACTATTCACTCGGCGCGCAGTGGGACAAGAATTTCCAGATCACCTCGTTCAACAACGGCAAAGCGCTCGGCGAAATGCTCGACTTTGCCGACGCGCGGGCGAAAGAATTGATCACGCTTTGCGGCGACGAGATTCCAATTGCCGCGCTGATCTATTACGAAAACGCGCGGTCACTCCGTCAGAGTAATGCGAATGACCAGGTAACCGCGCTGAATTATTATTGGCAAGCGGTGGCGCTGGCGCAAGCCGATGCGTTCCTGACCGGTAGGTTAGCGATCCGCTAAACCAGCCATGAAAAAAATCCGCGCCCGGTCTCGATGAATCGGTGCGCGGATTTTTTATCTGCCCAGCATCATTTGCAACATTCCAAACCCAATCCGATAAAACCAATCGCCGCAATTGCCATAAACCAGGTGCGCGATGGCACGTTTGAATTGCAACCGTCGTCCGAGCGCGCTCCACGCGATCCGCCGCTCGTAATCCGCGAACGCAAAATCGTTTTGCGCGAGCGCGCGCAGTGCTTCATCTGCCGCCATCATGCCAAAGTTGAGCGCGTGCGAAATGCCCTCGCCGAGGAACGGCTCCGTCCCAGCGGCATCACCCGCCAACAACACGCGCGGCGCAGAATGTTTTACGCCCGCATCAAACCATCGTTCGGGATGACCATGCAACGGGACAGCGCTCAGCGCCATACCACGCGCCGCGAGCGCATCAGCGAAAATCGGCTTGAGTTCTGCGCGCGGAAAATCGGGGTGCACCCGCGAATCATACACACCCCGATTCATCATCGGCACCCCTTGTTTGAACGACGGGAAATCCCAATAGTATCCTTGCACCCCGTGCGCCAGCGGCGTGAAATCAAACACGGCGGTATGCCCGATAAATTCCGGCGCGCGCGTCGCGTCAACCGGCGTGAGCACTTCGATCAGCCGCGAAATCCGATCCCAACGCGCGAGTCCCAGTTTGGTGCGCACCACGCTGTTTGCGCCGTCCGCGCCGATTACAATTTTTGCGCGATAGGCGCCACGCGTCGTCTGCACATTCACACCGGTTTCATCGCGCGCAAGCTCGCGCACTGCTTCACCTTCACGCATCGCGATGCCACGCGCGCATGCTTGCTGAACCAGCGCGGCATCAAATTCCTCGCGCCGCACCACGCGAAACAAATTGCGCCAATGTAACGTTGCCTGCGCGTCGCCATATTTGAGCGTGAGCGCGTGAATTGGAAACGATGGCACATCAAGATTCACGCGCAGTTGCTTGAGTAACGCATCCGCGTGCGTGGTTACTCCGCCACCGCACAATTTTGCGCGCGGAAAAATTGCCTGGTCCATGATCAACGTGCGCCGCGCGATCGCTGGATTTCGATTCGCGATTTGAATTGCCGCCGCCGACCCAGCAGGTCCCGCGCCGACAATGATCAGATCATAATCTGTCATAACCAAGTCAACCTAGCCAGGTTTAGAAACTTGGCTAGGTTTTATTCTGCCTCAACTATCGCAGTCAATTCACGCGCCGATGTACTCGAACGATTCACCAGCGCCACGCCAACGATAATCAGCACTAAACCGGCAAGCGTTGCCCAGTCAATCCGTTCATGCAAGATCAACGCACCCCACATAACCCCTGTAATCGGAATGAGGTACGTGACCAACGCGGTCCGTGTTGCGCCCGTATGTTCGATCAGCCAATAGTACAGGACATACGCAAACGCCGTGCCGAGCAAGGACAAGGTGATGAGCGCGCCAATTGCCAGCCACGATGGGCGCAGATCAAACGGATGGTCGAACATGAGCGACAGCGGCAACATGCACACCGCGGCGGTGACAAGCTGTCCCGTTGACGCCAGGACATGCGACACACCACCCAAATATTTATGCGCGAGCAACGTCGCCCAGCCGTAACTTGCCGCCGCGACAATGATTGCCGCCTGTCCCCAAAATTCGATTTGCCAACCGCGTTGCAGTTCAGGGATAAACAACACAATCACACCGCCAAAGCCGATCACCACACCGAGCGTTTTCGCCGGCGTCAAGCGTTCATCATGCGTTCCGAAATGCGCGAAAATCAACGTGAACAATGGCATCGCCGCGGTGAGAATCGAAGCGAGTCCGCTGGAAATGTGCGTCTCGCCCCAGGTGATCGCAGTATACGGGATCACGCCATTGAAAATGCCCATCGCGATCAGCGGTAACCACGCGCGGCGCGTGCGCGGAAAACTTTCGCCGCGTATCCGCATTACGCCAAACAATACGATTGCCGCGAGCAAAACGCGGATTTCGACAAACGTGAACGGCGAAATTTCCGCGCCGCCCACTTTG